>CALAZQ010000501.1 GCA_937926325.1 uncultured Planctomycetaceae bacterium
CCGGCGTTCCACCAGCGGCACCGGCCCCGGCCGCAGCCTCACCGGGCTGATCGCCTTCACCAGCCTGGCCGCCGGACGGCGGGTTCGTTTCGTCCCCGGGCTGTCCGGCGGCGGGCTTCGCATCGGCCGCATCAGCCGTTTCGCCACCTGCTCCGGCCTGTCCGGCGGGCTCATCGCTGCCCGATTCGCCGCCGCCCGATTCGGTCGCACCATCCGGCTGCCCCTCAGCTGGCATCGTACCGGGCTGCCCGCCTTCAGCCTCACCGGCGTTGCCAGCTGGGGCCGCCCCCTTCTCGCTGCCCTGCCCAGCATCAGCAGACTCGGTCGCAGCCGCACCACCTGGCTGACCACCACCTGGCTGACCACCACCTGGCTGACCACCACCTGGCTGACCACCACCCGGCTGACCACCGCCCGGCTGACCACCGCCCGGCTGACCACCGCCCGGCTGACCACCACCGGGCTTGCCACCACCGGGCTTGCCACCACCGGGCTTGCCACCACCCGGCTTGCCGCCGCCCGCTGCTCCACCGCCGTTGCAGGTCGAACAGCCAGCTTCACCGCAGGGCTCACCAGCTTCAGGACGGCACTCACCCGACTGTTGCTGCTGGTTGTCTTGTTGCTGGCCCGGTTGCTCACCCGACTGCCTCCGCTGATGGTCGAGAATCCGTTCCATCGCCTCGCCGTCATCGGTGCCGTCGGCGGCGACCGTCGGCTTGGGTGGTGGCGAGCCGGCCGGCTCACCATTCATTCGCTCGCCATTCGTGGCTGGCTGGTCTTGCCCTCCTGGCTGCCGATCTTGGGGCCGACCGTTCCCGCCGGCCTGGGCCTCGCCCCCCGGTCGCTGCTGGCCATCCTGCGGCCGTTGCTCGCCCGCTCCGGGCCGTTGCTCACCACCCGCAGCTTTCGCTGGGTCACCGCCATCGGCAGCTTTGCCTTCGGGCTGCCGCTCGTCACCGGCGGCCTTTCCGCCACGCTCACCACCGCGCTGGTCGCTGGCCTGCTTGTTGGCACCACCCTCCGTCTGCGACTCGCCTCCAGACGGTTTGCCGTTCCCCGGCGGGTTTCCGGCCTTCCCTCCTTCCCGGGCCTCACCAGCCTGGGGCGGCTGCTTGCCAGCTCCCGGCTGCCCGGACTGCTGCTGGGCACCCTGCGGCCCCTGCTTACCCTGCCCTTCTTTCGGCCCCGCCGTGCCACTGGCGTCCTGCATGCCAGACTCGCCCCCCTGCTTACCGGGCTGCTGCTGGTTGTCGGCCGGGGGCGGCTGGTTCTCCGGCTGGGTCACGCCGCCGCCCGGCTGCGTGTTGGCATCCTCCCCCGCCGGCTGCTCGGGCTTGGCGTCAGCGGCACCATCTGCATCGGCTGCAGAGGCATCGCCCTGGCCATCACGGCCCTGATCCTCCGGCTTCCGCTCCGGCCACTGCGGCTCTGGGTCGGCAGGGGGCGGAGCGAGGTCGTCTATGATCAGCTGCCGCCACGGCGTGGCCGAGGTATTGGGCTCGGGCTGCCGGTTGTCGAGCACCACGGCGCGATACTCAAGCACGTCTGCGCCGGCGGCGTCCTCCGCCGGAACCACCCGGGTGCTGACCCGCAGGCCACTGCTGCCCCGGGCGTCGGCTTGAGCCGGGTCGGCCTGCCAGAGCTGCCGCTCCCGCACGGCACCGCCACCCAGCGGCCGCGTTTCCACGCGGACCGAAGTCAGCGCATAGTCGGGATCGACCGCCCGCACCCGAATCCGAACGGGACCGCGGGGCGGCACTCGCAGTTTCTCTTCTTCGGGATGATCGATCGCCACCTCGGGCGCGAGATCGGGCAGCACCTCAATCCGATGCGTGAGTGGCTCGGCGATGATGGCGGCAGCCCCGGCATCTTGTTCGCCACGCGGGCGGAAGCGGAGCCGATAAGAGGGGTGCTCAGCCCCCGCCCGATCGGCCGCCAGCCGCAGGGTCAGGCTGGTGCGGGCCAGGGTCGGCTGCTTCGCATCGACCGCCAGCCGCAGGTCGTCCTCCCGCTCGGTGTCGAGAAAGTCGATCCAGGCGGCATCGAGCGGCTGATTCGATTCGGCCTGCAGCAGAACCTCGGTCCCTTCCAGGCCCCGCAGGTCACCCTGCCACTGCCGGGTTTCAGGGGGGCGGCCGGTGTACGCAGGAAACCGATACTCAGCCTCACGGACCAAGAGCGAGGGGGCATCGACCACCAGCACCGTCAGTGGCTGCAGGCGGGCATCGCCGGCAGCCAGACGAAGCCGCACCGACCGGTCGAGGCCGGCGGCAGCTGAAGGCAGCCTTACCAGGTAGCGGTCGGCGGCAGCGGCCCGGCGGAGTGTTGCCTGCCAGGGCTCGGCACGGCGATCGATGCTGCCGTCGTCAAGCAACGGCGTGACCTCGACCGTCGGAATCTCATCACCGCCAAGATGGTTGATCGCAGCAGCGAAAACCAGTTGTCGGCCGCGCACCAGCCTGACCGTGTCCTGCTCTACCGGCAGCAGCCGCCGCGGATCGAGCAGCCGCTCGCCGGCGGGCGGCTCCCCGGCCTCGGCCAGCCGCACATCGTCGGCCGCCGTGGTCCAAAAACATTCAACCGCTTCGATCGTCACCCGGGAAGGCGCCGCCCATGATGACCAGGGGGCGAGCAACCGGCCGGCGGTGACAAATGGACTCTTCGGCGAAAGCAGTGCGTAAAGTGACGCCGCGATCACCAGCAGTGCCAGTACCGCTGCCAGCCGCACCAGATGCTGTTTGTCGATCACGCCGTCCGCCGGCAGGCTGGTCAGCTGGCGGGCAGCCCGGCGATCGAGCGAGCGGGCAATCAGATCGGCCCGGGGGTCACCCCCCTGCGGCCGCACCAGGACGGCGTTGACCAGATCGTTGTGAAGTTCGGGAAACTCCTGCTCAATCGTCCGGGCCGCATACACCAGATTGACCCGGTACCGCAGCAGCGGCACCAGCCAGCGAACCGTCGCGGCAGCAGCCCCAACCAGGCCGGCCAGCAGCCAGGTCCACCGCAGCCAGACCGGCATGCCTCCAGCCAGCCACCAGTGTTCCAGCAGAACACCTACCGCCAGCCAGGCCAGCCCGGCCACGGCGAGGCCCAGCGTGAACGCCGCCACCGCAACGCTCTTGAAGTCAGCCCGGGTCTCAGCCAGCCGTTTTGCGAGATACTGCGTCGCCTTCGACCGCTCGGCATCGGCCCAGTCCGAGACCGCGAGTGTTTGTTCCGGCTTGTGTTCGACTGTTGCCATGATCTGCTTACGCCGGCTGAGGAAAACGTCGCCTGTCGCCGCAGCGTCGCCCGGGGTGGCGAGCAACGCCCCGTGCCCGGCGGGAGGCCCGCTCCACAGCTCCTTAGGCATCGGCGCATCGGCTGCCGGTTGACACCGCCGCGAGCCGCGTTGACGCCGCTGGAAAACCTCTCCTATTGTACGGCCCGTGGCTGAAAAAACCCGCTGGTGGACCGAACCGGGGGCTGGAAAAGCGATGCTTCCCGACGCTGAACGCTTTCGCCAGCTCATCGACGGCCGCAGGACGGGCCTGCTCCCAGCTGTGACCCGGGCCGGCTTGGCGGCGTTATCGGTTCCCTACGCAGCCGCCGTCAGCCTGCGGAACCGAGCGTTTGACTGCGGGCTGCTGACGGTCGATCGGGCAGCGGTTCCGGTCGTGTCGGTCGGCAATCTGACAGCCGGCGGCACCGGGAAGACGCCGCTCGTCGCCTGGCTGGCAGAACGCTGCGCCAGCCGAGGCTGGCGGCCGGCGATCGTCAGCCGGGGCTACGGTGTGGCTGAAGGGGAACTCAGTGACGAGGCGGCCGAGCTCGGTGTGCTGCTGCCCGGCATTCCCCACCATGCCGCCCGGCGACGAATCGACGCGGCGACCGCCGCCACGGCGGCCGGCGGCACGCTGGTGATTCTCGATGACGGCTTTCAGCATCGCCGGCTGGCCCGGGACCTCAACCTGCTGGTCATCGACGCCACCGATCCCTTCGGCTGCAACCGGCTACTGCCCCGTGGGCTGCTGCGGGAACCGGTCAGCGAGTTGCGGCGAGCCGACGCGATCATTCTGACCCGTTCCGATCGGGTCGGCCTCGCAACCCGTCAGCAGATTCAGTCCGCCTGTCAGCGGCACCTGGGCCCGCGGCAGCTGCCTTGGTTAGAGACCGTTCATCGGCCCCGGGAACTGCGGACAGCTGCAGGCACCAGCCTGCCACTGAGAGATCTCGCGGGCCGCCGGCTGTTCGGCTTTGCCGGCATCGGCAATCCCGGCCCGTTCCGAGCCCTCCTCGAAGAACCGCCTCACCAGCTCGTCAGCTTTACGAGCTTTCCTGATCATCATCCTTACTCGGCCGAAGATGCCGCCACGCTGTCAAAGCAGGCGGTCGCCGCTGGGGCCGAACTTGCTGTGACCACGCTGAAAGATCTCGTGAAGCTGCCACGCGAAGGGCTGCCGGGCATTCCGCTGGTCGCGGTGGTGATCGGCCTGGAGTTCACGAGCGATCCGACGCCGCTCGAGCAGCTGCTCCTCGGGCTACGGAATGCGGCCGCAGCTTGAAGGCGGCTGCTGGCGGCTACTTCTTCTTTTTCTCGTTGTGCATCGTGTGCCGCCGCAGGCGGGGCGAATACTTCTTCAGATGCAGCTTTTCCCCGCCGGTCTTCCGCCGCAGGGTGTAGTTCATATCGCCCGTTTCTTCACAGACGAGGTGGACGACTTCGAGTTTTTTCTTGCTTTTGGCCATGACAGCGTCTCTGGGGGGCCCCCGCGGATGCCATCCGCGCGGCCTTTTACAATAGAGGGGAGCTTGAGGCTCCGCAACCCGCCGGTTTTTTGATCCAATGAAGCCGGTGCGGCCGGGGGGTCGATGACAGAATCGCCACGAATCTCCCCTGCGGCGGCAGCAACCGCCGGCCACCGAGCGACCAGCCCGTACCAGGAACCGCCCCATGCCGGAACGACCGGCACAACCCGCAGAGGCTACCCCGCAGCCCGCCGCGGCCGGCTCGTGGCTTGAACAGGCCACCGAGCATGTCGGCGTCCGGGCGGTTTATCTCAGCCTGGCCGGCCACCTGGTGCTGGCCATCCTGCTGACGCTCTGGGCCACGCGGCTGCCTGAACAGCCGCAACGCCTGGCCCCGCTGGTGCTCGACTTCGGACCGGCGGATGCCGAAGACTCTGGCGAAACGCAGGGCGACGACGCCGAGGCGACGGTGATCGCCGCAGCTGAACCAGCAGACGAGGCAGCCGAGGCTCCTGCCGAGGCCGCGGCTGATGCCGCGCAGGTGGCGGACAGTTCCGAGGCCATGGCCGACAGCCAGCCGGCTCAGCCAACCGACCTTCCGCCCGCCGTCCAGCCGGCTGCATTCAAGGTCGCCGGTGTCCAGCCCCGCGGTGTGGGCGACCGACAGCCGTTGCCCGAGCCGGGGCCACTCGGCGGCGGCGCTGCGGCGAACGTTGCTGGTGGCGGCAGGGCGACGGCGGCTGACGCCCGGCAGGCCATCGGCAAACGGTCGGGTGCTGCCCGCGGTGAAGCCGCGATTGCCCGCGGTGGATCGCCAGCGAGCGAGATGGCCGTGGAACGCGGGCTGCTTTGGCTGGCCCGACATCAGGCGGCTGACGGCTCCTGGAGCTTCCAGCAGCCGCACTGCATCGACACCTTTGGGAATCCGGGCCAGCGATGCGAATGCCGCGGCAAGGGCTACATCGAGGGTCGCACCAAGGCCAGCACGGCGATCGCCCTGTTGCCGTTTCTCGGTGCCGGCAGCACCCACATCGACGGACCGTACAGAGAGGTCGTCTACCGCGGCATCGAACAGCTGAAGGCTTCACTCGATGTCGAACTGAAAGAGCTTCATCCCGACGCTCCCGACTTCGTCCCAACCTTCATCGGCGACCTCTATGGCTATGGCATCACCACGCTGGTCTTTGCCGAGGCATTCGGGATGACTGGCGACCCCGACCTCGAGCGGTACGTCGCCGCCCTGGCCAGCTTCCTCTCCAAGCATCAGCACTCCCTCGGCGGTTGGCGGTACGAGCCAGGCCAGCCGGGGGACATCACGGTCACCGGCTGGCAGGTGATCGCGCTGAAGAGCAGCCAGATTGCCGGCGTGCCGATCCACTCCGATCTGTTCCGCGACGTCGATCGCTTTCTGACCAGCCTGGCCCCGCCAGCCCCCGCCGCTCGCGGCCGGGCCCAGCTTGTGGCCGAGCCGGGCCCTGAACCAGCGCGGGATCTCACCCGCTATCACTACCTCGCCTCCTACGCCAATTCGACCACCCGTGAGCCGAACGAGTGCACCTCGGCCATCGGCCTGCTCTGCCGGCTCTACACCGGTTGGCAGCGAGATGACCCGCGGCTGCTTGCGGGCGTCGAACGGCTGCTGAAATCAAAAACCCATCCGGCATTGCAGCTCTACCGCAACTTCTATCTCGCGCAGCTTCTCTGCCAGACCGACCATCCGGCCTGGCCCCATTGGAATCGCCGCAACCGCGACTACCTCGTGATGATGCAGGCCACGGAGGCGAGCCTGACCGACCCCCGCCATCCCGCCTTCGGCGGCAAGGCCTGCGAGATCGGCAGCTGGTACCTGGTCAACCCGCGTGGCATCACGAAAGAGACCGCCCGCGACCGCCACCTCGCCCCCGCCGGCCGCCTCGCCCACACGGCTCTGGCCATCCTCACGCTCGAGGTTTATTACCGGCTGCTGCCGATCTACAAAGCTGAGGCAGTTGAGTAGGGGCGGCTGCTGCGCTACGGAAAGACCCGACATCCTGTCGGCCTTTCCTTGGCGGGCCGCCGCCCGCTGGTGTTCATTGGCGACATCCTGTCGCCGGGTGGCAGTCGGGTTGGGTGACCTCAAACGTGCTGCCGGTCCGGTCGCTTCCGCTCCCGGCTTCCTGTGAACCAACGGGGTGGACCAGCGAGGGGGTGCCCCTGCCCGCGAGCGAGCTCCGGAAGCAAGCGCAGCCCGGAGGGCGAAAGCGCAGCGCACGGGCAGTGAACGGAGGCCCGGATGGCCGACGTGAACGTCCAGCGAGTGGGCAGGGGCACCCCCGAGCGGCTGCTTGACGGAAAGACCCGACATC
>CALAZQ010000502.1 GCA_937926325.1 uncultured Planctomycetaceae bacterium
GCCGCCATGATCTTGGCAGTGGCCGTCTTCGTGATCGCCCGGACCATGTTCGGGTAACCGCGGCCGCGAGCGGTTCACCTGAAGATGAGCAGCCCGATCGACCCCGGGGGCCGCCGCGCTGAAGAGGGCAGCACTCACCTCCGCGGGTACGGCAGAGATGGGAGGCTCCTTGCACAGCTGCTAGGATCAACGTTTTCAGCAGGTAAACGTTGCAAAAGCGGATCACCAATGAAACTCCAAATCCTGCCCGTCCTGGCACTGCTCACCCTGCCGCTGGCTTCCGGCCGAGCAGACGACAATCACCCTTCTGGGGCCGTCGTGACGCAGGACCTGCTCAACAGCATTCACGTCACCCCTCAGCTCATCTTCAATCCCTTTCCAGCCTACGCGCAGAAGTACCTGCCCTTTGCGATGGCCGCGAGCATGGAGTCGACGTCGAAAGGACGGCTTTGGACCTGCTGGGCAGGTGGGCAGGACGGGCCGAATGCCTACCTGCTGGCGAGCTATAGCGACGACCAGGGCAAGTCGTGGTGTGATCCGGTGTTTGTCATCGATCCGCGGGCCCACGGCCTGAAGATGGGGACCCGGCTCGGTTCCTTCTGGTGCGACCCAAAGGGACGGCTCTGGCTTTTTTTCCATCAGTCTGTCGGCATGTTTGACGGCAGCTGCAGCAACTGGTTTGTTCGCTGTGACGATCCCGACGCGGAGCAACCCGCGTGGACCGAGCCGGTGTACATCGGCTTCGGCGCGTCATTGAACAAACCTTTCGTGCGCAAAAACGGCGAATGGATCCTGCCTGTGTCGCTGTGGGAGCGGTGGCACATCGACAAGCCCTTCGCCGACTACTATCGGGAACTCGACGCAGTCCGCGGCGCGAATGTCTTCGTCTCCGACGACGAGGGGGCAAGCTGGCGGTACCGCGGTGGCATCATCTTCAAGGACAGCTGCTTCAACGAGCACTCGGTCGTCGAAAAGCGGGACGGCACACTCTGGATGCTTTCTCGCGGCATGAAGGAGGCTTTTCAAAGTTTCTCCACCGACGGCGGCAAGACCTGGCAGCCGCAGGCAACTTTCTTTCCGCACGTCAACAGCAAGGCCCTGTTCCGCCGGCTGAAGTCAGGGAACCTCCTGCTTATCAGGCATGGCGTTGCTTTTGATCAGCAGCCAAAAGACAGCACCGAGGAGTGGAACTGGGGGAAAGGCCGTTCCCATCTGACCGCCTTTCTCTCGACTGACGACGGGAAAACATGGTCTGGCGGTTTGCTCCTCGACGAGCGTCACCCCGTCTCCTACCCCGACATCGCCCAGACCCCGAATGGCGACATCTACGTCCACTACGATCGCGACCGCAACGGCGCGGCGGAGATTCTCTTTGCCCGCTTCCGCGAGGAGGACGTGCAGGCTGGCAAGCTCGTCAGCCAGGACGCTGCGCTCAAAAACCTCGTGAAGAGCAAGCGAGGGATGAATCGCGGTTCCAGTGACAAGTAGCTCGCATCCTTCCAGCTCACCTCAATTTCCAACCCAAACTCCGACCGTGAACCACCCAATCCCTCCCCGCTGCAGCCACGCATTGATTGCGTTCGGCAGTTTCATCTTCCTGCTCCTGCTGACGAATGGACCTGTGCTGGGTGCGGTGCCAACACCGCAGGAGATGCGCGGCCCTTTCCCGATCATGTCCACGACCTATTTCGAGGACGGATCGATCGATTATGAGGGTCTTAAACGCCAACTGAAGTGGGTGGACGAATCGGGCTGTCCAGGGGTCATTTGGTGTCAGTCAAACGACGCCATCGACCTGTTGACGACCGAGGAAAAGTTGCGGGGGTTTGAGGCCTGTGCCCAGGCTGCTGAAGGCCGCAAGATCGTCCTCACGCTCGGGGCAAACGGCACCAACACGGCGCAGATGCTTGAGATCGCCACGGCGATCGAACGCGTCGCCGAGCGGCATCCCAGCGTCAAGATGGCGATCATCTCGCGTCCGCCAGACGATGTGCGGACCGAGGCGGACATCGAACAAGCGTGGAACGAACTGGCGCAAGTCGCGAAGCGGCCCGTCATCTTCCAGACGTACGGCACACCGGCCACGCCGACGCCTTCGGTCGCGTTGCTCGTTCGCTTGGCGGCCAATCATCCGGCGATTTATGGCTATGTAAAGGAAGAGGCAAAAGGTTATTCGGCGGTCGAACGGATGGTGGAGCTTTCCGCAGCCAAGCCCGTCATGAAGACCGTGATGGCCGGGTGGGGCGGCTGGCAGTGGCTCATCCAGCTCCGGCAATGCGGCTGCGAGGGGCTCGTCACCGAACGCTGCGCCTTTGCGCCGGTGCTCGCCAAACTGTGGCGGCTCTACGAAAGTGGCGACCGCGGTCTTCCCCTCACTGAGGCCTATGCCATGTTCCGTCTCTTGAGCGATCAGCGAAACTTCCCCGCTGGCTTGCGCGGTTACCCGCTGTATTTCCTCGAGAAAGAGGGCGTTTTCCGCAATCGCGTTTCACGTCAATACTCCAAGTCACAGGTGACAGAGGGAGGAAGCTTCGGCACCGGCAAAGCCTGGAAGCTGGAGACGGTGGCACTCACACCCTTGCAACGCCAAGAACTCGACGCGCTTTACGAAGACATGCTTTCATTTGTGGCCAAGTGATCGCAGAACTTTCTCTCGAAACCTTTCGCCGCCCGGCACAACAAGCCGTCATGAAACGCATCCTTACCCTCTCCACCGCCTTGTTACTCGCGCCGCTGGCTGCGGTTGACGCCGCCGATGCGCCGAAGCCGAATCCCAACATCATCGTCATCCTCGCCGACGACCTCGGCTGGGCGGACTTGTCGTGCTACGGCAGCACCTTCCACGAATCGCCCAATCTCGACACACTCGCCGCCCAGGGCATGCGGTTCACCCAGGCGTATTCGAGCAGCCCGTATTGCTCGCCTTCACGCGCGGCCATCATGACCGGACGGCATCCGGCGCGGCTGAAGATCACGGATTACATCCCCAGTAATGGCAAGACCGGCAAACTGCTGCCTGCGGAAATGAAGATGGAACTGCCGCTCAAAGAAGTCACCATCGCCGAGGTGCTGCGGGATGCTGGCTACGCGACGTGGCACGTTGGGAAGTGGCATCTCGGGGATGTGAGCTTCTATCCGCAGGACCAGGGCTTTCAGGTCAACATCGCGGGTCACGCGGGCGGGCTGCCGCCGAGCTATTTCTGGCCTTATGGCAACAAGAACAACGAACTCGTGCCCAAGGCTGCGGGGAAGGGCTACCACTCGCGCGGCGTGCCCGGTGTCGTCACGGGTGGCAAAGAGGGTGAGCACCTCTGCGACCGGCTCACCAGCGAAGCGATGAAGCTGATCGAGAACCGCAAACCAGAGCAGCCCTTCTTCCTCTACCTGCCTTTCTACGACGTGCATACGCCGATCATGGCAAAACCCCGACTCGTCAAAAAATACGAGGTGAAAGCCGCCCGCCTCAGTCTGCCACCCGTGCCACAAACACCCCGGTTCACTGAGGACAACCGCGGCCACGGCGGCATCCGGGCCAAGATGCCGGAAACCCAGGTGAACCCGATCTATGCCGCGATGATCGAGACTATGGACATCAACGTCGGCCGGTTGATGGCGAAGCTCGATGAACTCGGCATCGCCGACAACACGCTGATCGTCTTCACCAGCGACAACGGCGGCCACAACGTCACCAGCAACCGCCCGCTCCGTGGCTGCAAGGGCTGGCTCTACGAGGGTGGCGTGCGCGAACCGTGGATCGTGAAATGGCCCGGCGTGACCAAGCCCGGTAGCACCTGCGACGTGCCGGTGATGAACACCGACATCCTGCCCACCGTGCTCGAGGTCTGCGGCCTTCCCTCAATGCCCGACCTGCACAAAGATGGCGTCAGCTTCGTCAGTCTGCTCAAAGGCGAAACCAAACCCGTGCATGACGCCCTGTTCTGGCACTTCCCGCACTACGGCAACCATGGCAGCGGCCCGTGCAGCAGCGTGCGAGTCGGCGATTGGAAACTCATCCACTGGATCGAGGACGACAGCGTCGAGCTGTTCGACCTAGCCACCGATCTGTCCGAGAAAAACGACCTCGCCGCCCAGCAACCCGAAATGGTCCAACAACTCCGCGAACGCCTCCACGCCTGGCGCAAGGAAACCGGCGCGAACATGCCCAAGCCCAAGTCATGAACATGAAACTCCTCCTCACCCTGCTCACCGCCTTGCTGCTCGTGCCGCTGGCCGCGCTCCACGCTGCCGAACCGGTCACGATCGATCTCGCGAAGCGTACCTGGCAGGGCATCCCCGGCCTGGAACGCACCGCTCATGGTCGCGTGTTCGTCTCGTGGTTTACCGGCGGCCCGAAGGAACCTGCCCCCGACAACACGGTCGTCCTCTCCTTCAGCGATGATGGCGGCAAGACCTTCACCCCACCGCAGGCCATGGCTTTGCCGCTCAACGATGGCACGCGGTGCTACGACCCGTGCCTGTGGATCGACCCGAAAGGCCGGCTCTGGTATCTCTTCAATCGCAGCGTCAAGGACAGCACCCGTCACGGGGTGTATGCGCGGGTCTGCGCCGATCCAGATGCCACGCCGCCGGTGTGGGGGGCAGAATTTCGCGTCGGATTCGACAGCCCCTTCAGCTTCCGAATGAACAAGCCGATCGTGCTCTCGACCGGGGAATGGGTCATGCCGGTGACGCACGCACTGGAGCCGGTCGCGGCGTGGGCGGGATTTGATCCCAAGCAGGTTCAGGGTGTGGGCATCTCGACCGATGAAGGCAAAACGTGGACGCTGCATGGCGCTGTGAAGACGCCCGGAGCGGCGCTGGAAAACATGATCGTGGAACTCCGCGACGGCAGGCTGTGGATGCTCATCCGCACCGCGAAGGTGTTGTGGGAAAGTCACTCCTCCGACCGCGGCCGGACATGGACGAAGGCAGCCCCGACCACGATCGCCACGCCGCATTCACGATTCTTCATCCGCCGTCTGGCGTCGGGCAATCTACTTTTGGTCAACCACTACAAGTTCACCGGCCGTAGTCATCTCACGGCGCAGCTTTCCACGGATGACGGCAGAACCTGGAATGACGGCCTCCTGCTCGATGAACGGGGCGGCCCGAACTTTCCCAATGGCGTGCCAGGCGGTGTCTCCTATCCCGACGGCGTGCAGGACGCAGATGGCCTGGTCTGGATCACCTATGACCGCGACCGAAACGGGGCAGGCGAGATCCTGCTCGCGCGGTTTCGAGAGGAAGACGTGGCCGCGGGACGTGACGTCTCCGGTGCCGTCAGCCTGCGACAGGTGGTGAACAGGCTCAGCGAGCCGGCGCTGTTGCCGACTGACTGGGATCCCGCCTTGGCCGGAGATCAGGTCCTGCAGCGCCTGGTCAAGGTGACCGCCCCGCAGGTGCAGGGGGCGCACGACGCCGAGTTCGTCTGCGTCGGCAACCGGGCCTACGTCGTGGCCGAGGTCAATGACGTGCGGGGTGGGGAGAGTGCCGCCTGGGCGGAAATCTACTGCAGCCTGTCGATCGTCTCCCTCGATCCGCCCGCGGTCGAGGAGGTGATCCCCTTCGCCCGCAGCGAGCAGGCCTTCGCCAACGAAACCCTGCCGGTGGGCGCCTGCTTCGTGCCCCGGATCATCCGGAAAGATCCCGACACTCTACGGTGCTACTTTGCCAGCGAGCAGCCGGGCCAGCGACAAGCCCAGACCTGGTTTCGCGACTTTGACCTGCAGACCGGCAGGTTCGCCGACACGATCCACAAGGCCAAGCTCGCGACGGCCGCGGGAATCTTCGACATGCAGCCCCGGCATTTTCATGCCCATGCCGCCGCCCAGGGCTTCACCAAGCCGCCTCGAGATTTCGGGCTCTATCTCTTTGATTCCTTCAAGACGTTCGCCGGTGACACCTACGTTGCCCTCAACAATTTTCCCGGCCAGCAGAACGCGCTGGCCCGCGTCCGAGACGACCTGGCGACCTTTGAAGTCCTCGGGCACTACAACGAGCCGCAGTCGGCCGCGCTCAGCGAGTCGGCCGTCAATCGGCTGCCCGATGGCAGCTGGATGGCAATCTGCCGCAACGATCGCGGCAACTATCACTTCACGACGAGTACCGACGGCCGGACGTGGACACCCGGCAAGGAACTTCCGTTCGTGTCCAACGGGGCGAATTCGAAGCCGACGTTCGACCGGTTTGGCGACACCTACTACCTCGGCTGGCAGGAAGCCACGCGCATCAACGGCGTGGGCCGCAGCGTCTTCAACATCGACATCTCCCGCGACGGTACGACATGGAAGCGGAAGTATCGCTTCGAGACCCCACAGTCGTTTCAGTATCCGACGTTTCACGAGCATGCCGGCAGCATCTGGCTGACGGTGACGCAGGGTGACCATGACGCCTCCAGAAAGGAGCGGATCATGTTCGGCCGGCTCGAGGAGGTGGGAGAGTTTGAGCCGCAGCAGGGGCTGCAGCGAATCGAATGGCCTGCGCCGCCGCCACAGCCGGCGATCATGAAACAAGGGGTGAAGCTCTTTACCGACCGTGACTATGTCCTCGACGAAATGCCCGAGGCCGTTCGTGGCCTGCCCTTCCTCCGCACGAGCATCGAGCAGACAAACGCGACCGTCACTCAACAGGGCACGCTCTTTGCCCTGACGCCCACCGCGAGACCTGGTGCGGCAAGCCAGGAGGCGGCCCTGGTCGACACGGGTTTTGCCAAGGTCGATGTTCCTGAAGTCCAGCTGTTTCCCGGTGAGATCAACCGCGTCAGCCTCTCCCGCAAGGCGGTGCAGCCGGGAGAGCGACTGCGATTTCGGAAGCTCGTGCTGCTGGTGCTGGCCGACGGTGCTCAGGTTAAGGAACACGACCCGCTCGCGCCAGCCGTGATCGTCGATCCGGGTGCTGAGTTTCAGGACGATGCCCGGCCCGGCGGGATGATCATCGGCATGGACCACACCCCAAAGGGCCGCCTCTGGGGTTGTTGGACCGGGACCGGCGACAAGCGTGACGGCTACTTCCTGCTGGCGACAAGTGATGACGGCGGCGAGTCATGGTCGCAGCCACGGCTGGCCGTCGGTGCCCGGACAGAAACCGAACAGCAGGTATACGGAGCCCTGGTTGGAAACCTCTGGACCGACCCCGGGGGCCGGCTCTGGCTTTTTTTTGATCAGCAGCTGGGCGACCCGCAGGGCCGGATCACCAACTGGTGGATGCGGTGCGACGATCCCGACGCCGCCAGCCCCACATGGTCGCAGCCGGTGATGTTTGCCGAGGGCTGCACGCTGAACAAGCCGACAGTGCTTCCCAACGGCGACTGGCTCCTGCCGGTGTCTGATTGGCAGCAGAAGACCGCCCGGGTGTTTGCTTCGACCGATGAGGGCGGGTCCTGGCGGGAGCGGGGCCATGTGGTCTTTCCCGATTGGAACTTTGACGAGCACATGATGGTCGAATTGAAAGACGGCCGGCTCTGGATGCTCGCCCGCACCAAGGGGCAGCCGCACGAGAGTTTTTCCGCCGACGGGGGCCGCACCTGGAGCAAACCGCGACAGGCAGCAACAGTGCAAAACCTCAACTCACGGTTCTTCCTCCGTCGCCTCCGGTCGGGCCGCATTCTGCTGGTGAAGAACGGCTCGCCAACTGAACGACTCCGGCAGCGGTCGCACCTGTCCGCCTGGCTGTCGGAGGACGATGGGCAGACTTGGAAGGGAGGACTGCTTCTCGACGAGCGGGCTGCGGTCTCCTATCCCGACGGGTTTGAGTCGCCCACGGGTCTGATCCAGATCCTCTATGACTGGAATCGCCACACCGATGCCGAGATTCTGCTGGCGACGTTCCGCGAAGCCGACGTGCTCGCCGGTCGCGTTGTCTCGCCTGACGCGAAACTGCGGCGGCTCGTCAACAAGGCGACCGGCCCAAAACCCGAGACCCTCTGCAACGGCATCAAGCTTCCCGACGTCTGGCCGCCGCGATTCCGTGACCCGAAGTCTGCAGAGCCGATGGAGGTGCCCTACCTGCGGCGACCACCGAAGGTCATTCCGATCGACGTGGGCCGGCAATTGTTCGTCGATGACTTCCTGATCGAGTCGACCGACCTGAAGCGGGTCTTTCATCAGGCTGAGAAGTTCGCGGGCAATCCGGTGTTTCAGGCGGAGACCAAAACCGAAAAAAACCGAAACAAAGTCGTCTATCTCGGGCAGGGAGGGGTGTTCTTCGATCCGTCGGAGAAGCTCTTCAAGATGTTTTACACGGCCGGGTGGCGGGGGCCGCTCGCCCTGGCAACAAGCCCCGATCTCAAAGTCTGGACCCGACCAGAACTCGGACGGCAAGGCGGCAACATCCTGCTGCCCGCGGGCACCGCCTGGGGTTCAGGATCTGGGGGCACGGCTGGATCTGACAACGCGGTCTGGTACGACGTCACGGCGACCGATCCGCGAAAGCGAATCAAGTACCTGACGTGCTGGATGCATGCTCCGCAGGGGCAGCGTGTGAGCGGGTTGACCCATAGCCTTCAGGTTTCCGACGGAGCCACCTGGTCTGAGCCTGTCGCCTGCACCCGACCCGCCGGAGACTACAGTTCGATGTTCTACAACCCATTTCGAAACAAATGGGTGCAAAGTATCAAGCGGGATGGCCCCCGCGGCCGCTGCCGATACTACGTCGAGACTGACCGCTTTCTCGACGGGGCAGACTGGTCGAAGGCGGTTTACTGGACCAATGCCGACCGCCTCGATCGGCCCGAGCCTGCCGGTGACTATCCCGGCTGCGGGGCGGCGGGAGATCCGCCTCAGCTCTACAACCTCGCCGCCGTGGCATACGAAAGCCTCATGGTCGGCATGCACCAGATCCATCGCGGGCCGAAGAACGAAATCTGTCAGGTCGGCAAGTTTCCCAAACTGACCGATCTTGAACTCGGCTTCAGCCGGGACGGCTTCCATTGGGACCGGCCTGACCGACGTGGCTTCATCCGGGGTGAACGACGGGCGAACGCGTGGGACCGAGCCTACCTGCATACCACGACCGGTCTCTTTGTGGTGCTTGATGACCAGCTTGTTTTTCCTTACTGCGGCTTTTCTGGAGACGCCGGGGAGGGCCGCAGCGATATGTATGGCGGCGCGGCGATCGGCTTGGCAACGCTTCGGCGCGACGGGTTTGCGAGCATGCAGGGTCCCGGCACGCTCATGACACGACCCGTGGTGTTTTCCGGGAGCTACCTCTTTGTGAACCTCACCGGTGAAATCCGTGTGGAGCTCCTCGATGCCGCGGGAAAGCTGATCGCCGCGTCACAGACTGTCTCCGGCGACAGCACCCGGCAGCGGATCGAACTGCCCGGATTGGCCGCCCACGCAGGCCAGCCGGTCAGGTTTCGGTTTCAGCTCAGCCGCGGCTCGCTCTACGCTTTCTGGGTGACGCCAGACGCCGGCGGTGCGAGTAACGGCTACGTCGCCGCAGGCGGCCCGGCCTTCGCAGGAACATGCGACCGAGTTCCCTGAGGACCATCAGCGACAAGTTATTTCCATGCTGGATTCTGGCGTCACATGCTTCCATTTCATCGCGAAGAACCACCGCAGGATTTCATACTGCCGTAGAAGAATGGCATTTCGGAAGCTCTCCGTGAACCGCCCCATTGACGCTCGGCTCCTTCGAGCGGAGCCCTGACGCTGCGGGCAACTGGCGGCCTCAGACTAGGTCAGCGTGTGCCGCTGCCCCACAATGAACGAGAACTTTTTCGAGTCTTATGACCGCAGCAGCAGCGAGCTGACGACCGAGGCTTGGCCGCAATGAGCTTCGAAAGAATGTGCCTTGCCAGTTTCCGTGCTAGAGCC
>CALAZQ010000503.1 GCA_937926325.1 uncultured Planctomycetaceae bacterium
CCAAAGTAATACTTCTTGGCGTCGGGGTTGTTGAGGACTTCTTCGGCGGTGCCGTGGCAGAGGATCTTGCCGGCCCGCACCACGTAGCTGCGGTCGGTGATCGCCAGGGTCTCCCGCTCGCGGTGGTCGGTGATCAAAATTGAAATGCCGTCGTCCCGCAGACCCATGATGATCTTCTGGATCGAATGGATCGTCACCGGGTCGATGCCCGTGAACGGTTCGTCCAGCAGAATGATCCGGGGCTCGGTCACCAGGCAGCGGGCAATCTCAAGCCGCCGCTTCTCACCACCCGAGATGTAGTGGGCCTTGGACTTGCGGATGCGGGTGATGTCGAACTGCTCCATCAGCTCCTCACACCGCCGCTTCCGCTCCTTCGAGCTCATGCCGATCAGTTCCATGATCGCCAGCAGGTTTTGCTCGACGGTGAGCTTGCGGAAGACGCTCTGCTCCTGCGCCAGATAGCCCATGCCGCCGTCCCGGGATCGTTTGAACATCGGCCACTTGGTGATCTCCTGGTCGTCCAGCAGCACCTGGCCGCCGTCGGGAATCACCAGCCCGCAGGTCATCCGAAAGCTGGTCGTCTTGCCGGCCCCATTGGGCCCAAGCAGACCGACAATCTCCCCCTGCTGCACTTCGAAGGCGACCCCATCGACCACCCGGCGGCGGCCGTAGATCTTCACCAGTCCTTCGGCTTTCAGCAGCGACATGTTTCCTTCCCTGGACGTGCCGATCTGCCCCTGTCGGCAGACCTGCAACCGACCTGCACGCGAACAACCGTCAACGGATCGGCCGCATCCTCGCGAAGTTTGGCCAGGAGGGCAATCGCACTTCACCCAGCACCGGCAGCCGAACCGTCACATGCCAGGCCGCCGGCACCATGTGGGGCCAGAAAATCGCCACCGCCCGGCCGATCAGCAGCCGGCGGTCAACATGGTAGACGTCGCTCCAGAGCCGGCCGTCTTTGCTAGCAGCCGAGTTGTCGCCCAGCACAAAGAACTGATCGGCCTCCAGCGGAAACGCCAACACCGATTTTTCCCGAATCTCACCGCGGCGGCCCACCCCGACTGCGCCGATGTAATAGCCGTCCCGCAGCACCCGCAGGGCTGAAACACTGATCTCGACCGGCTGGTCAGACGCGGTCACCGTGATGCCAGCCGGTGCCAGATCAGAGGGGGCATCATCGCCAGGCACCACCGCCACCAGCAGTGGCTGCCGCACGGCCGCCTCGGCCAGCGGTGTCTGCCAGACCACCGGCTGCTCAAACGGCACCGACTCATCATCGACAAACAGCCGCAGCTGGTCATCAACATTGGCAAACAGCAGTTGCCAGCTGCCCTGGCCCCGAACAGAAGTCTGCGCCCGGTCAGTCGCCCCGCCAGCTGCTGTCAGCTTGGCAATGCCGCTGGCCAGGTCGATGGTGCAGCTATGCCGCTGGCCGGCATCGACCAGATCGAGCTCCACCACCCCGGTGGCCGAACGGCTCTCCAGCCGGCAGGCGACAGCCAGATCACCCACCCAGTGGCCTTCATGGTGAATGGCGTTATAGGCCTGAAAGTCATCGACTGGATCGGGACGGGCCGGCAGGTCGAGGGCCTGCCCGAGCCGGGCCTGTTTCCAGGCCTCTGGTTGCGGCTGGAAGTGGCGAAACCGCAGCGTTGCCGACTCGCCAGCCGCACACGCGGTAGTGAACTGCCGTCGCCGGTCCTCAGCCTGCCAGCGGCCGCCACGGCTGCCGGCCGCGGCCCAGTCAGTCCAGGCCGGTGGCCAGCCCTCGTCCTGCAGCACCGCCGCCGGATGGTCACTGTCGTGCACCGTCTGCAGCATCGCCCGCATCACTCGCGGCGGCTTGCGGGCAATCGCTGCTGCGGCAGCATTGCGGCTGGTCCAGATGTCACCGCCCACGATCTGCACCGTCTCCCCCGGCAGGCCGACCAGCCGCTTGATGTAGTTGGTGTCGGAGTCCTCGGGATACTTGAAGACCACCACGTCCCACCGCTGCGGGTCGGCAAAGTCATAGGCGAACTTATCGACCAGAATCCGGTCACCATCAAACGACGGATAGCGGGCGTCATAGCGAATGTCCGTCCCCTGCCCCTCGATCAGCCGCATCGTGTTGCCACAGTTGGGACAGGTGGCCGCGGCAATCATCTTGCCGGCCAGCCGCAGCCGCAACGCCGCCAGCTTGCCATCCTCGGCCTCATAGTCGGCCAGCTTCCGGCGGGCCAGCTCTCGCTGCTGCGGCCCGGCCGACGAATCGTCCGCCAGCCGCCGCAGCCGCTCAACCTCGCGGTCGAGCCTGGCCAGCTCGGTCCGCAGGGTGTGCGACTGGTCGTCCTCCTCCCGGCTGGCCCCCGCCTGAAAGTTGAAGCCACATTCACTGCAGTCGAGGTCCTTGTGCCGGCCCATCAGCGTCGGCGCCATCGACCCGGTTGGAATCACAAAGGCCTCGGCCTCAAAGGCCCGCAGCAAGAGCGCCAGAAACAGGGCCACCACAATCGACTCGACCGTTTCGCGGCCGGGGACCAGGGGACCGCGAACCGTGTCGGTATCGCGGGGAGCATCGGGGTGCGGCGGTGGTTCAGCCGGGGCCTGCTCACCTTCGGGCTGATCAGTGGTGGTGGTCATGATGCCTCCTGCTCTGCCGTGGCCGCGGTCGGCTGGCCCGAAAGGGCCTCATCCACCAGCTTCCGCACATCGGCATAGGTGAAGGGTCGGCCCAGCTCGTTGGCGGCATAGTCATCGTCAAACCGCTGCAGCAGCCTGCCGTCGCGGCCATAGACATAGACTGCCGGCACGCTGGTGAGCGCGAGCTTTTCATAGAGCGTGTCAGAGTCCTCACGGCCCAACAGGTTTTCGATGGCCCCCGCCCCCACCTGGCTGAGAAAGTCCTGCACCGGCGGCAGCGCATCTTCCGGCGTGCCGAAGCCCTCATAGTCAAATGACAGCGACAGGCAGGCGACCTGCTCGCCATAGTCGCGGGCCAGGCTGACCAGGCCGGGGAACTCCTTGATGCAGGGCGGACAGGAGGTGCTCCAGCAGTCGAGCACGACGACTCTGCCCCGGTGGGCGGCAAGCCGCTCCAGCAGTTCGGCATGGTTGACGAGCCCAACCGTCACCGCACCAGCCGGGGGGCTGCCAGCTGCTTCTGGGGCCGCTGGGGGTGCCGCCGGCTCAGGCGCTCGTTCCGCCCCACAGCCAACCAGCAGGCAAATGCCCAGCGCCGCGACCGCCCACCCGGCCGCTATCATGCCGTTCCTCATGCCATCCTCCACCGGGTCACCGTTTGAGCACGTTCGCCACAAGCCGCCAGCCCAGTTGGCCGCCCCGCGGGAACTCATGCTTGCCTGCCCGGAGTTTCGCAGCCGGGTCAATCTCTCCAATATCGTACGGACCTGCGGCTGTTTTGGCATCCGGCGGGTCATCGCCTGCGGGTCGGGCAGGCTGGAGGAACGGATCGCCCGCGACGGAGCTGAAGCGGTAGAGATCGAGGTCCACCGCAGCCTGCCCCCGGTGCTCGACCGGCTGAAGCGGGAGGGCTGGCAACTGGTCGGCCTGGAGCAGGCGACCGGCTCAGAAAACCTCTTCTCCTTCCAGTTCGTCAGCCGCACGGTGCTGGTCATCGG
Organism: uncultured Planctomycetaceae bacterium; assembly: GCA_937926325.1. GTDB lineage: Bacteria > Planctomycetota > Planctomycetia > Pirellulales > UBA1268 > UBA1268. The sequence continues at coordinate 3,624 of CALAZQ010000503.1, forward strand.
CAACGAGCGCCTCGGCATCGAGCCGGAGGTGCTCACCCGGCTTGACCGGGTGGCCGAGATTCCAATGGCGGGGTTGCCCCACAGCCTCAACGCCGCCACCTCAACGGCGCTTGCCATTTATGAATACTGCCGGCAGTTCCCCGCCGGTGGCGCAGGCGGGTCGGGGACGACGTCATGACGCTGGTGATCGGCATCGACGAAGCGGGCTACGGCCCCAACCTGGGCCCGCTGGTGATCGGCGGCTCACTCTGGCGGGTGATGGATGCAGCACCCGGTGGCGCAGCTGCAGCAGCAGATGACCGGCTGACAACTCTGGGAACCGCGCTTGCCCAGCGGCAACCAAACGGCAGGCTCCTGTGGGGTGACTCCAAAAAAATCTACAACCGCCAGCGGGGTGAGGCGGCAGCCCTGGCCGCCCTCGAGCGGGGCGTGCTGGCAGCAGTGGCGGTGACGGGCAGTCTGCCAGTGATCGGTGCTGACCTGCTGGACACGCTGGGCCTGTCGCTTGCCACTGATGCCGCCGCCGGCTGCTGGCAGTCGCTTGCTGATCAACACCTTCCTCACGCCGCCACCGCCGCCGACTGCCAGCAGGCAGCAGCCGCGGCCAGCGACAGCCTCGCCGCTCACCAGATTGAGCTGCTGGCAGTCGCCTGCCGCTGGGTCTTTCCCACCGCCTTCAATGCCGCCCTCGAGTCTGGCCGAAACAAGTCAGACATCCTCTCGCAGACGTCGCTCGGCCTCGCCGCTGACCTCAGGCGGCACGACCCCGCCACGGCGGCCACCATCTGCTGCGACCGCCACGGCGGTCGCAAGCGGTACGCCGGCGTGGTCTCACACTGCTTTGCTGCCGCCCGGGTTGAGCCCCTCGCTGAGTCATCGACTTGTTCACGCTATCGGATTCATAGCGACGGTCCCGCCACCACCATCAGCTTTTCAGTCGGCGGTGAATCGCAGCTGCCGGTGGCGGTGGCGAGCATGACCGCTAAGTATCTCCGCGAACTCGCCATGACTGCCTTCAATCGGTTCTGGGCCGAACAGATGCCGACGGTGCGGCCGACCGCCGGCTATCCACTGGATGCCCGCCGCTGGTGGCAGGAGACCGCCGAGCCACGGCAGCGACTGGCGATTCCCGATCATGCCCTCTGGAGAAGGGCCTGACCTTGCCCCGATGCCGGCCGGCATCCACAATTTGGTGCATGCCAACCCTGACAACTCAGCTGTACATCGTCCGTCATGCCTGGGCCGAAGATCCCGGACCCGATTTGGACGACCACGCCCGCCCGCTGACCAAGAAGGGCCGCAAGCGGTTTGAACGGTTTATCCGACACCTGCATACCTTTGGGCTTGAGGTCGATCTGATCGTCACCAGCCCGCTGGTTCGTACCCGCGAAACCGCCGAGATCATGGCCGAGGTGCTCGGCACGCCCCGGCTGGAGATTCATGACGCCCTCGCCCCCGCCTCCGACTGGCAGGGCATTGTTGAATGGACCATCGAAGAGGACGCCGCCCGGGTGGCCTGGGTCGGCCATGCCCCCTGCGTCGGCCGGCTGGTGGCCCTGTCGATCGGCGACGGCACGGCAGCGGTCCGGATGCAGAAGGGGGCGATCGCCTCGATCTGCCTCGACGACGGCCTCGGCCATCCCGGTGAACTGCAGTGGCTGGCCACCGCTCAGCTGATCGAGGCAGGTTCGTAACCGCCCCGCCTGCCGGCTCTCGCTCCGCCCCCTTGAGGTTTGCAGCATGTCCTGCCCCCACGATTCCATTCGGCTGCCCGTCACCGGTCTGCTCATCATGGTCGGCCTGCTGCTGGTCGGCTGCTCGGGCGGGCAGCAGCCGCCCGGTGAAGTGATCGAGATCGAGACGATTGAGATCATCGAGCCTGATGAGCCCGCTGGTCAGCAGTCCGCCGACAACTCACCCGCCCCGCAAGAACCGACTGCCGATGCCAGCAACTGAGTCCACCCGCCTGCTGGTGCCAGCCACTGATATTGCAGGCCCACTGTTCGTTGGCATTGACCTTGGGGGCACCAACATCAAGGCCGCCCTGGTCGATGACGCCGGCCGGATGGTCGCCTTCCATACCGAAAAGACCCGGGTCGCCGACGGGCCCGAGGACGCCGCTGCCCGGATGGGCCGCGCGGTGGGATTGCTCGCCGAGGCCGCCGGGCTGACCGCAGCCGACGTGGCCGCCATCGGGCTCGGCACCCCCGGCCCCCAGGATCTGCCGACTGGCGTCATGCTCAAGCCGGGCAACTTCCCCGGCTGGGAGAACTTTCCCGTCCGTGACCGGGTGGCGGCCCACTGCGGCCACGAGGTCGCCTATGCCAACGACGCCACGGCCGCCGCCTACGGCGAGTTCTGGGTCGGCTCGGGCCGGGATGATGCCAGCCTACTGTTGCTGACCCTCGGCACCGGCGTCGGTGGTGGCATCATCATCGACGATCTGGTGCTGGAAGGGGCCCACAGCCATGCCGCAGAATGCGGCCACATCATTGTCGATTCCGCAGCAGCCGCCCGGCCCTGCCCCTGTGGCCAGCTGGGTCACCTCGAGGCTTACGCCAGTGCCACCGCGCTGAAGGCCCGGGCTGCTGAGCAGCTGGCCGCTGGCGGCACCGGCAGCCTGGCTGAGGCAGTGGCGGCAGGTGAACCGCTCACCCCCATCCTGATCGGCCGCGAGGCCGAGGCGGGTGATCAGCTGGCCCTGAACCTCATCAGGGAAACCGCCGATTGGCTGGCGGTCGGTATCGTCAGCCTGATGCACACGATCGACCCGGCGGCAGTCATCCTGGGCGGCGCCATGACTTTTGGCCGCGACGAGAACCCGATCGGCCGCGGCTTCCTGGAACAGATCACGGCCGGTGTTCGGCGGCGGGCCTTTCCCACGCTGGCCGAAAAGACCGCCATTCGCTTCGCCAGCCTCGGCGGTGACGCCGGTTCGATCGGTGCGGCTGGCATCGGCCGGCTGGCCTGGCGGCGGCGGACCGGCACCGCACCGATCCACGGCTGAGACACCCCTTCAGATTGCCCGAAAGCACTCCATGCCCTTCGACTGTCAGCACATCCGCAACTTTTCGATCATCGCCCACATCGACCATGGCAAAAGCACCCTGGCCGACCGGCTGCTGGAGAACACCAAGACGGTCGATAAACGGCAGCTGAAGACCCAGATGCTTGACGACATGGAGCTGGAGCGGCAGCGAGGCATCACCATCAAGGCCCGGGCGGTGCGGATGGAGTATGAGCACAAGGGCGAGCGGTACGAGCTGAACCTGATCGACACGCCGGGCCACGTCGACTTTCACTACGAGGTCTCCCGCAGCCTGGCCTGCTGTGAAGGGGCGGTGCTGCTGGTCGATGCCTTCCAGGGCGTCGAGGCCCAGACGGTCGCCAACGCCTACGCTGCGATCGCTGAAGACCTCGAGATCGTGCCGGTGATCAACAAGGTCGATCTGGTCCATGCCCGGGTCGATGAGGTGCTGCAGGAAATGGAGCAGAGCCTGGCGATCGACCCCGACGAGGTGATCCGGGCCAGCGCCAAGACCGGCATCGGCATCGATGAACTGCTGGCGGCCATCGTCGAACGGATTCCACCGCCGCAGGGTGATCCCGCCAAGCCCCTGCAGGCGATGATCTTTGACAGCCACTATGACAGCTACCGTGGCGTGATCACCTATGTGCGGATCATCGACGGCACGATCACCAAGGGGCAGAAGATTCGCTTCCTCAAGACCGGGGCGAGCCACGACGTGCTTGAGCTGGGCCAGTTCGTGCCCCAGCGGCGGCCCTGCGACAGTCTGGCCGCCGGCCAGGTCGGCTATCTGGTCTGCAACATCAAGGATGTCGACAAGGTCCACATCGGCGACACGATCTCTGTTCCGGGCGCCGACGCCGCCGCTGCCCTGCCCGGCTACAAACCGCCGCAGCGGATGGTCTATTGCGGCCTCTATCCGTCCGAAGGCGAGAACTTCGAGGAACTGCGGGAGTCGCTCGAACGGCTGGCAATCAACGACCCCTCGTTTGAGTTTCAGCCGGAGAGCAGCGAGGCGCTCGGCTTCGGCTTTCGCTGCGGCTTCCTCGGGCTGTTGCACATGGAGATCATCCAGCAGCGGCTGGAGCAGGAGGCCGATCTCGACCTGGTGCAGACCGCGCCCAACGTCACCTATCAGCTGCTGCTGAAAGATGGCGAGACGATCGAGATCACCAATCCGCAGGATGTGCCCGACACCGGCCAGATCGAGGAGTTCCGCCAGCCGATCGTCCGCTGTAACTTCCTGGTGCCGGCCGAGTTCATCGGCCCGGTGATGCAACTCTGCAGCGATCGCCGTGGGGTGTTCCTCAAGACCGAATACCTCTCGCCCACGCGGGCGATGCTTAGCTTCGACCTGCCGCTGGCCGAGGTGATCTATGACCTGCACGACAAAATTAAGAGTGTGACCCGCGGCTATGGGACGCTCGACTATGAACTGCGGGGCTACTTTCCGGCCGATCTCGTGCGGCTCGACATTCTGGTTGGCGGCAAGAAGGTCGATGCCCTCTCGATCATCTGCGACCGTCGCGACGCCGACCGCCGGGGTCGGGCAATCGTCAAGAAGCTGCGGGGCGAGATCGACCGCCACATGTTCGAGGTCGCCCTGCAAGCCGCGATCGGCACCAAGATCATCGCCCGGGAGACCATCTCAGCCCTCCGCAAGAACGTCACCGCCAAGTGCTACGGCGGCGACATCTCCCGCAAGAAGAAGCTCTGGGCCAAGCAGAAGGAGGGGAAGAAGCGAATGAAGAGCATCGGCTCGGTCGACATTCCCCAGAAGGCGTTCATGGCCGTGCTCGACACCGGCGAAGAGCGGAAGTAGCCACCGGCGGTGTTTGCAGTAGTGGCTTGAGTCAGCTGCTGGAAGCGGCGGCAACGAACCGCTCAGCCGACACGCACTGCCCGCCAGCCAGCTGCGCGGGCGGCGGTGAGGTCAAGCCGGGGGTCGTCACCGATCAGCAGTAGTTCACCAGGCCGCCGCTGCAGCCGGCGTTCGACTGCCTGAAAAAACTCGGCCGCCGGCTTTCGCCAGCCGAGCTCAGAGGAGGCAAAGACCTGGTCGATGCCGACGAGTGGCTCAACGCGACGGGCGAGCGGCTTGAGCCGTTCATCGAAATTGCTGGCGACGGCAACTTCCAGCCCCGCCTCACGGGCCGCCTCCAGCAGCCGGCAGCCAGCCGGCACCGGCCGCCACGATCCCGGTCGGCCAAAGTGGTCCCAGAGCTCGGCAAAGATTGCCGTCGTCGCCGGAGCCTGCTCAAACACTTCCTCGACAATCAACCGCCACCGCTCGTGCTCACGCTGTCGGCTGGTCGCGAAGGCGGGGCGGGCAGCAGCATCAGCCGCTTCTTGCCGAGCCCAGGCCCGGGAGAACCGCCGGGCGATTTCCGACTCAGCCAGTTCCACCCCCTGCCGGCGGCCGGCAGCCTGATAGGCCCGGGCAACGCTCGGGGCCGGTTCAATGAGCGTTCCCACCACGTCAAAGACGACGGTGCGAATGCCGTTAAATAGTTCCGTGGAGCGGGCATCGAGCGTGGCGGCTGGCATGAAAACCTCCTCTGGACCGGTCCAGGGGAAGCATAGGCTCACCGGCTCCGGCCGACCTTGAAAAAAGTCTGCCGGCAGCAGCTGCGGAACTTTGGCAAGCCCGAAACCCCGCGAGCTTCGTCGGTTCTCCGGGTGCGGCCGGCCGGTCTCCATGGCCAGGCCGAGGCCGCCGAGGTCTTTTCCACCAACCGCTACGCCTGGCCGTTGGCCGACTGGCTCTGCATGCGACCGGCCCGCAGGGCCTCGCCGATGCTCTTGGGGACGAGGGCTTCGGCCTGGAGAACCCGGGCCCGGTTCTCGGCAGTGGCGGCTTTCATTTCCTGCTCGCGGGCGATGGCCACCGCCCGGCGTTCCTCGGCCTTGGCCCGGGCCACCCGGGTGTCGGCCTCGGCCTGGTCAGCCTGCAGCCGGGCACCGATGTTCTCGCCCACTTCGATGTCGGCGATGTCGATCGAGACGATCTGAAAGGCCGTCTGGGCATCGAGGCCCCGCTCCAGCACCGCCTTCGAAATCGTGTCGGGATGCTCCATCACCTCGAAGTGGGTCGCCGCCGAACCGATCGAGGTGATGATGCCCTCGCCGACGCGGGCGATGATCGTCTCTT
>CALAZQ010000504.1 GCA_937926325.1 uncultured Planctomycetaceae bacterium
CCAGAATTGGTGTTCACCCGACCGCGATGCTAGCCTTACAAGATGGTGCCTGGTGTCGGCATCACCTATCCCCGTGCTTCTGGAAACAGCCTCGATGAACTGCCTGTCACGGATGCTTGCCCGCTTTCCTTCCCTCCTTTCAGCAACATTCTGCGGTGCCGTGCTGGCGGCCCTGCTGGCCACCTCCACGCCAGCCCGAGCCGACGACGAGAGTGCGAAGAAAGACTCTCAGGATTCCTTCACCAAGCTCACCAAGGACGCCAAGCGGCATGATGGCCTGCTGCCGCTGTACCGAAAAGAAGACAAACTCTACGCCGAAATTCCCCAACGGCTGCTCGACAAGGAGTTCTTTGTCACCATCTCGATCGCCCGGGGCATCGGTGACCGGTTTCTGCTCGGTGGCCTCAGCTGGGGTGACGGCGACGACTGGGTCTGGGCCTTCCACAAGGTCGATGACAAACTGCAGGTGATCCGCAAGAACGTCCGCTTCTTTGCCGAAAAGGGCAGCCCCGAGGCGGCCGCCGTCTCCAACGCGTTCACCGACAGCATCCTCTACAGCGTGCCGATCCTGGCCAAAACTCCCGCCGGCGGGCACCTGATCGACCTAGAAAAGATCTTCTTCACCGACCTGCCAAAGATCTCCCGGCAGCTCTCAGGCTTCTCCTTCGCCAAGGATCGCTCCACCTGGGCCAGCACCAAGGCCTTCGAAGACAACGTCGAAATCGAGGTAGCCGCCACCTATTCCTCCAGCGGCAAGACCGACCTCGACACGGTGCCCGACTCGCGGGCTGCCACGCTGACGATTCACTACTCCCTCAGCCTGCTGCCGCAGAACAATTACCACCCCCGGCTGGCCGATCCGCGGGTCGGCTATTTTGTCACGGCCCTGAAAGACTTTTCCCAGGGTGTCGATGACGACCGCTTCGTCCGGTACATCAACCGCTGGCAGTTGGAAAAGGCCGACCCCAAGGCAAAGATTTCTCCCCCAAAGAAGCCGATCGTCTTCTGGATTGAAAAGACCGTCCCGTACCGCTACCGGCAGCCGATCCGAGAGGGCATCGAGGCCTGGAACTCCGCCTTCGAACAGGCGGGCTTCGCCTCGGCGATCGAGGTGCGGCAGCAGCCGGACAAGACCGACTGGGATCCCGAAGACGTCAACTACAACACCTTCCGCTGGATCACCTCGGGCCGCAGCTTTGCCATGGGGCCGAGTCGGGTGAACCCGCGGACCGGCCAGATTCTTGATGCCGACATCATCTTTGATGCCGACTTTGTCAAGCACTGGCAGACCGAGTTCGAGACCTTCACGCCCGAGAGCATCGCCTGGCTGACCGGCGGGTTCGACGCGACCGGCGTGCGGGGGGTTAACCGTCAGGCAGCCGGCTGCGGCTGCGGCCACTGCAGCCTGTTCGCCGGCCACAGTTATCAGACCGCCCTCGGCGTCACGGCGTTGGCCGCCACAGCGACACCAGCCGTCTCGGACCAGGAAAAAGAAAAGCTGGTCCGGCAGGGGCTCAAGCTGGTCGCCATGCATGAAATCGGCCATACCCTCGGCCTCCGGCACAACTTCAAGGGCAGCAGCCTGGCCTCATTGGCCGACATCAATGCCGCCGACGCCGGCAAGCGGAAGCCTGCCTCGACCAGCGTGATGGACTACATTCCCGTCAATATCGTGCCCAAGGGGCAGCCGCAGGCCGCCTACTATCCGACGCAACTGGGTGTCTATGACCGCTGGGCGATTGAATACGGCTACACACCGCTCCCCGGCAGTCGCCCCGAGGATGAAAAGGAGGGGCTCGAGAAGATTGCCTCCCGCAGTGGCGAACCGCTGCTGGCCTTTGCCACCGACGAAGACACCGAGTCAGGCGACCCCGACCCACTCTCCAACCGCTATGACCTGGGCGACGACCCGGTGGCCTTTGCCAAGCAGCGGGCGGCACTGGTTCAGGAAGTGATTCCCCAGTTGGTCGAACGGTTCACAGCAGACGACGCCGGCTATGAGCGGGTGCGGCAGGCCTTTGGTGTCTTGCTGGCCGCCCACGGTCAGGCCGCCTTCATCGCCTCACGGCTGATCGGTGGCCTGCACGGCTCGCGAAGCCATCGGGACGACCCCGGGGCCCCGCCGCCGTTCACAGTGGTCGAGGCCAAGCAGCAGCGAAAGGCCCTCGACCTGCTGGCCGAGCAGGTCTTCAGCGACAAGCCGTTCAGCTTTCCGCCCGAGTTCTACAACCAGCTGGTTTCGACCCGCTGGCTGCACTGGGGGGCCAAGCCGGTTGACCGCGAAGACTATCCGGTGCATGAGGTGGTGCTGCTCTGGCAGCAGCGGGTGCTCGACCAATTGTTGAATGCCCGCACTCTGACCCGGCTGGCCGACAGCGAACTAAAGCTGCCGGCAGACGAAGACGCCTTCACCGTGGCTGAACTGCTCGACCGGCTGACGCAGGCGGTGTTTGCCGAAGTGGGTGATCTCGCCGACGGCAGCTACACGGCCCGAAAGCCGGCCATTTCAAGCCTTCGCCGCAACCTCCAGCGGGCCGCCCTTGGTGAACTCGGCAGCTTGGCCCTCGGCCGGTCGGGCCATTCGCTGAAGGTCACCTCCAGCCCCCACGGCACCACGGTCAGCCACAGCAGCAGCCCGCCTCCGGATGCCCGAGCCCTGGCCGCCCTGCAGCTGCGGCGGCTGGCTGGCCGGATTGAAAAGCTGCTCGAGCGGGCCGATGCGGCCGAGCCAAAGCTCGTACTCGATGACCCCAGCCGAGCCCATCTGGAGGATCTGGCGGCCCGCATCGACTCGATCCTTGACGCCGACGTCATCACAACCCAGCCGTAGCCGGTGCCGGGTCTGGCAGCACAGAAGACTTTCGGCGGTGGGTTCACCTCGACGGATTCGCCCCAGGGTCGCTATGGTGGGCAGCGATATGGCGGAACCCTCTATCCACGCAGCCCAATGCCGCAGCCCCTGCAGATCCTGCTGATTTCCCCCGACCTGATGTCAACGAGCAAGCTGGCAGGACTCACCCGCCAGGCTGACGGGCTGCTGGAGACGCTCCGCAGCCTCGACGACAGCCCCCGCGGCAGTCATTACGACGTGGTGTTGCTCGACGTACAGGCCTTTGCCGACGACCCGGCCGTGGTTGTCGCCCGCGTGCTCAGCCTGCTCGACAGCCTGCCGGACAAGCAGCCGCCGGCCCGGCTGATTGCCTTCGGCCCCCATGTCCACAAGCAGCGGCTCGACGAGGCGGTAGCCGCCGGTGTCGATGAGGCGGTCAGCCGCGGCGAACTCTTCGGTGGCTTCCCCGCCCTCATCCGCCGGTGGCTTACGCCGGCCGTGGAAGACTGACCGGCAGCTCATGAGCTGCCAGCCGGCTCGTCCAGAACGATCTCGTCGAGTTCGGTGGTATCGACGTCCTGTCGCAGCAGCAGATAGATGGCCGGCGCAATCGACCAGAAATAGCCCCAGCCGAACGCGGCCAGCACCGCCCGCAGGCCGTCGGTCCAGAACTGCAGGGCTTGGACGCCCCACCGCGGGTCGGCTGCCCCGCGGACCACAGCCCCGATGACGTCAGCCGTGCGATCATGCCCCATGCCAAAGCTGGTGGCCCAGAGGGCGAAGGTCAGCGTGGTGTCGGCGAAGAGGGCGGCGGCAAAAAAGGCGAGCACGGCCACACCGCAGCTGATCAGGCTGTAGAAAGCGAAATGAATCGGCCGCTGGTAGAGGTACGAAAAGGCGGTAGAGATCGCCTGAAAACTGTCGCCCCGCTCGACCCCGACCGCTGACACCATCAGCGGCCAGCCCGCGGCCAGCCCGATTGCCAGAATCGCCAGCACCACCGCACCTACCAACACCAATGGCCAGATCGCCCCGGCCACGGCCAGCCCCCAGTCAAGCCGCATCAGCAGGCCGAGCAACGCCCCCGGCACCGACAGGGCTGCCAGGCCCAGAAAGACGAAGGCGGCCGCGTTGAAGGCCGCCAGCCACTTACGGCTGCCGTAGGCGACGGCCTGGGAAAGCCCCGGCAATTCTTCATCAACGAGTCGCAGCGCCACATGGCGGGTGATCGCGGTGGCAAAGATCGACCAGACGAGCAGAAACCAGATCACCCGGGCGAAGCTGCCGAGAAACTCCGGCATCGTGGCCAGTGGATTCCACGGGGTGGCCAGCAGGATCAGCAGTTCGGCCACCGGGGCCGGCGTCGCCGCGACCCAGGCATAGGCCATCGGCAGGGCGGCGCCGCTCGGGGAGGGCAACCGGCCCATCGCACTTCCGCCGCAGCTGCCGCAGGCTGCTCCCGCGGCCGGCTCGGCTGCCAGCGTCGATGCCACCGTCGGCAGGCCGACCGCATCGGCAAGCGAAAAACCGGCCCAGGTTGCCAAGGACCCGAACGTCGCCAGCACAAGTACCGTCGGCGCAAAGGCCATACCGGCGGCCTTGAAGAGAATCCACCACGAAAAAGCATCGCTCCAGACCACCTCGTGAACAACACGGCCGGCAGGGGAGGGAGGGGGAGAATCTGGCATATGTGCAGACAGCCTGGAACGGGGTCAACAGGACCGAACAATCAATGAATGAAACCAAAAGCCATTTTTTACTCACCACGAAGGCACGAAGGACACGAAGCGGAGAATTGTGACAGCTAACCAACTCGCTGCAAGCTGCCACGGCGTACTGCCGCAAACCCGCTCATCGATTTTTCCCTTCGTGCTCTTCGTGCCTTCGTGGTGAACTGTTCAAGAGACAATTCACCGCTCGTCGCCCGAGAATACCAAACGGGCGCTCCTACGAGGGAGACTTTCAAAGCGAGGAAGCTCACTGCGAGACCAGCGTCTGGTCGTGCCCCTCGGCCAGTTCCTCGTCATCATCGACACGGCCGACATGCGGCACGCTATACGACTCTTCGAGCCAGCGGCCAAGGTCGATGGTCTTGCAGCGATCGCTACAAAAGGGAGCCGTCGGTGTGGCCGGACGTTCAGCGGTCGGCCGTAGAAAAACCGGGGCATCACATACAGGACAGCGTGGCATCGTTTTCCTCCTGATTGAAAACGTGGCGTACCCAGAACGGGCGTACCCCTGACGGACTGAGTATACCGCTGAACAGCGCGTCCGACGACCTGAGAAGCCGCTCAGCCCTCGGACGGACTGCTCGATTTCTTGTCGGCCGCCCCACTTCCCTCCTTTTTCCCACCATCCGCCTTGGCACTCGGCGGCTTATCGGCTGCCGCAGCCTTTTTGTAGGAATCGCTGCGGTAATCGGTCTGATAGAAACCCGAACCCTTGAACATGATGGCCCCACCGGTGCCGATCAGCCGGCGGAGTTTTCGCTTCTTGCATTCAGGGCAGGTCTTTTTGGCCGAATCGGTCATCGACTGAAACAGCTCAAACGCGTGGCCACAGGCATCGCAGACGTAATCGTAGGTTGGCATCGTTCGGGTGCCTTCTGAACTGAAATTCTTCGCCTTAAACCCCGACCGGCACGCTGCCGTCGGCAACTTGTTCATTCCGTGGTCGCCGCCACAATCACTTGGGCCGGCCGCACGACCCGGTCGTGCAGCAGATAGCCCTTACTGGCAACGCCCATCACCGAACCGGGGGCGGCATCACCGGCCGGCTGCTGGGCTATCGCCTCATGGACCGCCGGGTCGAAGACGACTCCATCGGTGGCAATCGTCTTGCAGCCATGGCTTTCGAGCAATTTTTCGATCTGCTGGGCCGTCATCCGAAAGCCTGCTCGCAGGCTTTCAACGTCGGCCGTCTTTTCACTCGCCTCGATCGCTCGCTCGATGTTGTCGAGCACCGGCAGAATGTCACGTAGCAGGTTGATCTCACCATATCGGAGCAGGTCCTGGTATTCCCGCTGGCCCCGCTTTCGCACGTTTTCAATTTCTGCCTGAGCCCGCAACAGTCGCTCCTCCGCCTCCTGCAACCGAGACTCGGCGGTCGGCTCAGTGGCTCCTGCTGCCGCGTCATCAAGTGGCAGATCATTGACGGGCGAATCACCGCCTGCCTCGTGGTCATGATCGTTCGATTGGCTCATTCTTTCTTCCCTCACTGTAAACCAAGCCTTGTCGATTCGCTGTCACCGCCACACCCCTGCCGTCTGCCGCCAGTCAGGCCGACTCGTCCGTGGTCTCATCCCGCGGTGGTTCAGCCGTGAAATACTCGGTCAGCCTGCTGAAAAAGCTCGATCGCTTGGGGCTCACCTCCGCCTGTTCCTCTTCGGCGAGTTCCCGCAGCAGTTCCTCCGCCCGGGCAGAGAGCTTCTTCGGCACCTCGACATGAACGTGCACGTTGAGGTCGCCCACACCACGCCCCCGGACATCGGGCATCCCCAGCCCCCGCACCCTGATCACATCGCCCGGCTGGGTGCCACGGGGAATCTGCAGCGGCTTGGGGCCATCGAGGGTCGGGGCCTCGATGGTCGTGCCGAGGGCACACTGACTGAAGGTGAGCGGCACCTCGCAGTGCAGTTCATGCCCGTCCCGCCGCAGGAACGGATGGTCTTCAATTTCGATCACACAGTAGCAGTCTCCTGGCGGGCCACCGTTGCCGCCCGGCTCGCCCTCACCGGCCAGCCTGACCCGCACATCACTGTCAACACCGGCCGGAATGGTCACCCGCCGGTCCACCGCCACTTCGGTCAGGCCTTGGCCCGCACAGTCGGGACACTTTTCTCGCACCACCCGGCCAGCGCCCCGGCAGGCAGGGCAGGTCGTCTGCAGCCGGAAGACACCAGCCGCCTGCACCACCTGGCCCTGGCCACCGCAATAGTCGCAGGCCTGCGGTGTCGTGCCCGGCTTCGCGCCACTCCCACCGCAGGTACCGCACTCTTCATGGCGGCTGAAGCGGACTGTCTTGGTGGCCCCGCGGGCGGCCTCCAGCAGCGACAGCCGCGTCGTACAAAAAACGTCCCGTCCCTTGCGGGCCCGATTGGCCCGGCCCCGGCCGCCGAAAACACCGCCGCCAAAGAGGTCGCCAAAGGCCTCAAAAATGTCAGAAATGTCGTTGAACTCATGCTGGCCACCGCCTCCTTGCAGGCCGGCATGCCCATAGCGGTCGTAGCGGGCCCGGAGATTTTCATCCGAAAGCACCTCGAAGGCCCGGGCGGCCTCTTTGAACCGACCGGCTGCCTCCTCGTCACCGGGGTTCTTGTCGGGGTGGAAGCGGATTGCCAGCTTACGATAGGCCTCGGTGATCTGGCCGGTCGAAGCCCGCCGTTCAACTCCGAGCACTTCGTAATAGCAACGCTGGTCAACCATCGGTTCAGTCCTCATGGGCGCGACAGGGCCGCCGCCGGCAACACTGCAATTCTTCCCGCCGTGACAGGATGACTCCAGTGACCGTTGATCCAAAAACGCCGACCGCCGGCGGGCCGACTTTTCGTGGCACCGCCGGCGGACAGGTTGGAAACATCATGACCGTGTTGCCCGGTTTCGTCAGCGGACGGAGCCTTCGATCCGCTGCTTCTTGGCATCTTCCTTGTCGAGGTTGGTGACCAGCGCCTCGGTCGTCAGCAGCAGACCAGAGATGCTGGCCGCATTGGTGAGGGCGACCCGGACGACCTTGACCGGGTCGATGATGCCGGCCTTGACCATGTCGACGTACTCACCCTTGTTGGCGTCGTAGCCGGTCTGCACATCCTTCTGCGATACTTCATCGGCCACCACACCGCCGTCGATACCGGCGTTCTCGGCGATCTGCCGCAGCGGTGCCTCGAGCGCACCCAAGACAATGTCGACGCCGATCTTCTCGTCGCCCTTCGCCTGCGAACGGGCCTTCTCAACTGCCTCGCGGCAGCGAACCAGGGCCACCCCACCACCAGGAACGATGCCCTCCTCGACTGCCGCCCGAGTGGCGTGCAGGGCATCCTCAACGCGGGCTTTCTTCTGCTTCATTTCGGCCTCGGTGCCAGCACCGACCGAAACGATCGCCACGCCACCGGTCAGCTTTGCCAACCGCTCCTGCAGCTTCTCACGGTCGTACTCGCTTTCCGTGGCCGCCAGCTGGTTGCGGATCTGCTGAACGCGGGCCTGCACATCAGCCGGCTTGCCCGCACCCTCGACAATCGTCGTCTCGCTCTTGTCGATGGACACTGTCTTGGCCTTGCCAAGGTGTGAAAGTTCGACGTTCTCAAGCTTGATGCCAAGGTCTTCACTGATCAGCGTTCCGCCCGTCAGCGTCGCAATGTCGCCGAGCATCGCCTTGCGGCGATCGCCGAAACCGGGGGCCTTGGCCGCCGCGATGTTGAGAACACCACGGAGCTTGTTGACGACCAAGGCAGTCAGGGCATCGCCGTCGATGTCTTCCGCAATAATCAGCAGCGGCTTGCCAGACTGGGCGACCTTTTCGAGCAGCGGAACCAGATCCCGCAGGCTCGAAATCTTCTTCTCGTGAATGAGGATCAGGGCATCCTCGAGCTCACAGAGCATCTCGGCCGGCTTGTTGATGAAGTAGGGCGAGATATACCCCTTATCGAACTGCATGCCATCGACGAATCGCACGGCCGTCTCAGTGGTCTTGCCCTCTTCGACGGTGATCACGCCATCCTTGCCGACCTTTTGCAGGGCTTCCGCCAGCAGATCACCGATAAAGCGGTCGTTATTGGCACTGATGGCGCCGACCTGGGCCACCTCTTCCGGCCGGCTGACCTGCCGGGCAATCTCCATCAAATGCTGCACAGCCGCAGCGACCGCTTTTTCGATGCCGCGGCGGACAGCTGTGGGGTTACTGCCGGCCACAATATTGCGAATTCCCTCGCGAAAGATCGCCCGAGCCAGCACGGTCGCCGTGGTCGTGCCGTCACCGGCGAGGTCGGAGGTCTTTGACGCCACCTCATTGACCAGTTTGGCCCCCATATTCTCGAAGGCATCTTCAAGATCGACTTCCTTACTGACCGTCACACCGTCCTTGGTCACCGTGGGACCGCCGAAGGACTTGTCAATGATGACATTCCGGCCAGTGGGACCCATGGTGACCGCAACGGCGTCGGCCAGTTTCTCGACACCCTTCAAAAGTTTCCCGCGGGCGTTGTCATCGAACAGCAATTGCTTGGGCACGACTTGTCTCTCCTAAAAGTCAGACGACCTGAATCTGAATACGTTTCGAAAGGTTCTTGCGCTCGTTCCGACCGCCGGTCGGAATCACTACTTCATCACCTTCGCCAGAATGTCGGTCTCCCGCAGGATTTTGACATCATGGCCGTCCACCTCGATGTCGCTGCCGGAGTATTTGCCGTAAATCACTTCATCTCCGACCGAAACCGACAGCGTCGCCCGCTGTCCATTCTCCAGCAGCCGGCCCGGGCCGAGGGCCACGACATGACCCCGCTGGGGCTTTTCCTTCGCTGAGTCAGGAAGCACGATGCCACCGGCAGTTCGCTCTTCAGCCTCAACCGGCTCAACCACGACACGGTCGTCCAACGGATGGATCTTTAGGTTCTTTGCAGCCATTTGTTTCTTGCTCCAGAAGTTCGGGTCCACCAAAGCCAAATCATTTCGACAGCTCGCGGCCACCCAGCCGCGAGCCGGCCCCGGGGACCATTGCCCCGGGAGTTGTTCACATCATGCCCGGCATGCCACCCATGCCACCCATGCCCGGCATGCCACCCATACCTCCCATGCCTCCCATCCCGCCCATGCCGTGGTCATGGCCTTCGGGGGCGGGCTCTTCCTCCTTGGGAATCTCGGTGATCAACGAGTCCGTGGTCAGTAGCAAGGCTGCCACACTCGCGGCATTCTGAAGGGCGGTGCGGACCACCTTGGCAGGGTCGATGACGCCGGCACTGACCAGGTCGCAGTACTCGCCCTTGTCAGCGTCATAGCCATCGTTCTTCCCCTTCAGTTGCCGCACTCGGTTGACGACGACCGACCCATCCAGTCCAGCGTTGTGGGCAATCGCCTCGAGAGGATAGTGCAGAGCATTCTTGACGATCGTCGCCCCAAGTTTCTCGTCTCCCTTGAGGTCAAGCTTCTCAATCGCCTTTTCACCACGAAGCAGGGCGACACCGCCGCCTGGCACGACCCCTTCGGCAAGGGCGGCCTGCGTCGCGGCCTTGGCATCCTCAATGAGAGCCTTTCGCTCTTTCATCTCGGTTTCAGTCGCGGCCCCGACGTTGATCTCGGCAACGCCGCCGGCGATTTTCGCCAGCCGCTCCTGCAGCTTCTCGCGGTCATAGTCGCTGGTCGTGTTCTCAATCTCGGCCCGGATCTGGGCAGCCCGGCCGTCGATTGCCTGCTTGGTGCCGGCACCGCTTACGATCGTGGTGTTTTCCGCGGCAATGATCACCTTCTTGGCCCGGCCCAAGTCGCTGAGCTTGACGGCATCGAGCGCGATTCCCAGGTCTTTGAAAATCGCCTGGCCACCGGTCAGCACCGCAATGTCGCCGAGCATCGCCTTGCGGCGATCGCCATAGCCGGGTGCCTTCACGGCGACGGCCTGGACAATGCCGCGAAGCTTGTTGACGACAAGTGTCGCCAGGGCCTCGCCGTCGACGTCTTCCGCAATGATCAGCAGCGGCTTGCCAGCCTTGCTGATCGCTTCAAGCAGCGGCACGAGATTCTTGGCACTCGAAATCTTCTCCTCGAAGACGAGAATGTAGGGATTTTCGAGTTCACAAAGCTGCGCGTCGGCGTCGGTGACGAAGTGCGGTGACAGGTAACCGCGATCGAACTGCATGCCCTCGACGACATCAACAAAGGTTTCCGACTGTTTGCCCTCTTCAACGGTGATCACGCCGTCTTTCCCGACCTTGAGGAAGGCCTCGGACAGCACGTTCCCGATCGTCGGATCGTTGTTGCCGGCAATCGTGGCGATCTGAATGAGCTCTTTCTTGCTCTTTTCATTGATCGGCGTGGCCATGGCCAAAACCGCTTGTGAAACAGCCTCCACCGCTTTGTGAATACCACGACTCAGAGCCATGGCATCGGCACCGGCAGCAATCATCTTCAGCCCCTCGCGGAAGATGGCCTCGGAGAGCACGGTCGCCGTGGTGGTGCCATCACCGGCCACGTCATTGGTCTTGCTGGCTGCCTCTTTGACCAGTTGCGCGCCAAGATTCTCGTAGGAATCCTCAAGCTCAATATCCTCGGCGACGGTGACACCGTCCTTGGTCACCTTGGGTGACCCCCAGCCCTTGTCCAGCACCGCATTACGACCGCGGGGGCCGAGCGTGCTTTTCACAGCCCGGGCGAGCTTGGAAACGCCGGCCAGCAGCGGCTGGCGGGCCTCATCCTCGAACACCATTTGCTTTGCCACAAGAAGCTCCTTCGGAAGGCGTGTTGAACGGACCTCGCAATCGCGGCCCGGCTGAATCTGGCAGCCGGCATGTTCGTTGCGAGGCAGGGATGCAACCGCCGTGCCGGAACCAGTCGGCACCCAGAAAAATTCGCTTAGCCCTAGAAATAGCGTGCCTGGCGGCCACATCGGTCCGAGCGTGGCCGCTCGTCTGCCCCTGCCAACTCGGCCACGTGCCGTTTTGGCAGGAGATGGCCAGCCTGATAGCGATTAGCGGCTGCGGGGGGCCCAGTCGATGTCGCCTTCGAGGCCCCGGCAGAATGCGGCCAACAGATCGGCTGTCCGGTCGGCGTCCTCCAGCGAAATCGTCTCGACGGCCGAGTGCATATAGCGGTTGGCAACGCTGACCAGCCCTGTCGCCACCCCGTCCCGGCTGACCTGCAAGGCGTTGGCGTCGGTGGGCGTCGCCCGGCCGAAGGCCGACAGCTGAACCGGGATGGCATGGGACTCGCCGGCCTGTAGCAGCCGCTCAACGACCTGCGGATGCATATTCGGCCCCCGGTAGACCACCGGCCCGCCGCCGAGCTTGATATCCCCCTCGGTCTTCTTGTCGATGGTGGGGCAGTCGGTGGCGTGGGTGACATCGACCGCAATCGCCACGTGCGGATCGACCCGGTGGCAGCTCGTCTTCGCACCCCGCAGGCCGATCTCCTCCTGCACCGTCGAGGCCACCGACAGCGAACAGGGCAGGGGGCCGGCCGCCACGGCCCGCCGGAACGCTTCCAGCACCACCCAGAGGCCGATTTTGTCATCCATTGCGACCGATGCCGCCAGCCCGTTGCGGAGCGGCTGATACTTCAGTTCAAACGTCACCGCGTCCCCAATCCGGACCACACTTTCCGCATCGGCCTTGTCCTTTGCCCCGATGTCGATCCAGAGGTCCTTCATTTTCGGGACCGTCTTCCGCTCTTCCTCGGTCAGCAGATGGATCGGCTTGCGGCTCATCACCCCCGGCAGACCGCCGCTGCTGGTCCAAATCACAACCCGGCTGCCGATCAACTGCATCGGATCCCAGCCGCCAATCGGCTGCACCGAGATGTAGCCATCGGCATCGATGTGCTGGACGATCAGACCGATCTGATCGCAATGACCGGCGAGAAACATCCGCGTTTTACCCCCCGGGTTCGCGGTGCCGATGACATTGCCATGCGAGTCGGTCTCAACGGTTTCAGCGCAGCCGGCCAGGTATTCCCGCACCAGATCCTGCACCGGCTCTTCGTAGCCCGACGGGCTCGGTGTTTCGAGAATCTTGACGAGAAAATCATGGGCAGCGGTATCCACGGGCAACTCCTACGGCGGGTGAAGGGAACGGGTCGGCGTCGCTGCCAGAATAGCAGATGGCCGTGCAGGCGGGTGGCAGCCTGTTCCTGCCGGCTGTCATGCGGCTCGCTTCCGACGACCGGCCCGGCTGAGTAGGATCAGGCTTTCAGCGAGCGGCAATTTCAGGAATGCGGAGCGGGCGATGAGCGAACCAGTTCGGGTCGGGGTGGTCGGCATGGGCACGGTCGGATCGGGGGTGGTCCGCGTGCTCGACCAGTCTGCCGACCACATCCAGCGACAGGCCGGCCGGCCGATCGTCGTCGAGCAGGTGGTCGTTCGGGATGCCGGCAAACAACGGGGCGTGACCGTACCCGGTGATCGCCTTTCGACCGATCTGGCCGCCGTCGCCGGCAACCCCGCCATCTCGGTGGCGGCCATGCTGGTCGGTGGGCTCGAGCCGGCCCGCTCGATGACCATCGAGTTGCTCCGCCGGGGCAAGGATGTGGTGACCGCCAACAAAGCCCTGCTGGCAGAGCACGGCCCGGAACTTTTCGCCGTGGCCCGTGAGGCGGGCCGGTCAATTGCGTTCGAGGCCGCGATTGCCGGCGGCATCCCGATTGTCGCCGCCATTGCCGAGTGCCTCGCCGCCAACCGTATCGAATCGATCCGGGGCATCCTCAACGGTACCAGCAACTTCATCCTCACCCGCATGGAAGAGGAGGGCAGCGACTATGCCGAGGTGCTCGCGGTTGCCCAGGCCGAAGGCTATGCCGAAGCGGACCCCACGATGGACGTCGATGGCACCGACGCCACCCAGAAACTGGCGTTGCTGGCCCATCTCGCCTTCGGAACCTGGGTGCCCTGGGGGCAGATAGCCCGCGTCGGCCTCGAGACGATTGACCAGGAACTGCTGCGTTTCGCGGGTGAACTTGGCTATCGCATCAGGGTGGTGGCCGACGCCAGTCGGGCCGCCGGGGCGCTCGCCATGCGGGTCGGGCCGACCCTTGTCCGCAAAGGGACGCCACTGGCTGAAACCCGCGGTGCCTTCAACGCCGTCAGCGTTGTGGGAGATGCGGTAGGGCCGCTGTTCTTTCATGGTCTGGGCGCCGGCCAGCTGCCGACCGCCTCCGCGGTGGTTGCCGACATCATCGACACCGTGGTCGGCCGGGCGGCGATCACCTTCCGCACCACCGGGATGCTTGCGGCCGACACCCCGGCCGCCGCGCTCGCCGGGAGTGGCAACAGCCGCTATCTCCTGCGGCTGCAAGTTACCGACCGGCCCGGCGTGCTGGCCGATTTGACCAACGTGCTCGGCAGTGAGGGAATCTCGATCGCTTCGGTCATTCAACACCAGACCGCGGCCGGCACTGCAGCGGTGCCGCTGGTGATCATGACGCACAGCTGCGAGTCAACCGCCGTCGCTCGCGCGGTGGCAGCTCTTGACCAGCAGCCCGCCGTGCAGGCGGCGACGAGTTGCCTGCCGGTGCTCGATGATTGACCTGCTGCTACGATCGTCTCCTTCTGGTTCATCCATCCCCGCATGAAATATCTTGTAGTCATCCCCGACGGTGCCGCCGACCAGCCGCAGGATTCGCTGGGCGGCAAGACGCCGTTGGCCGCCGCTTCAACTCCCGCACTCGATGCGCTCGCCGCCAGTGGCATTGTCGGCCGCACCAACCATGTGCCCGACAGCCTCAACCCCGGCTCGGAGGTGGCCTGCATGAGCCTGCTCGGCTTTGACCCGCTTTCCTGCTTCACCGGCCGGGCCCCGCTGGAAGCGGCGGCGAAGGGCATCGAGCTCGGCCCAGACGACTGGGCGGTCCGCTGCAATCTCGTCACGATCGGCGGCGGCCCGGATGGCCCGGTGATGGAGGACTTCACCGCTGACCACATCGGCACCGAAGAGGCAGCCGCGTTGCTCACGGCCTGCCAGGCCGGGCTGGCCCGGGACTTTCCCGAACTGGCCGGCTGGGAGTTTGCCGCTGGCGTCAGCTATCGAAACCTGCTGCTCTATCGTGCCGCCCCTGACAGGCCGCCCCCCCTGGGCACCGACCTCCGCACCACCGCCCCCCACGATCGCGTCGGCCAGCCAATCGCTGACGCCTTCCCCCGCGGCACCGGCAGCCGACTGCTGACCGACATCATGGCAAAAAGTGAGTCGTGGCTGGCCGATCATCCCGTGAACGCCGCTCGCCGTGCGGCCGGCAAAGGCGTGGCGACCCACGTCTGGCTCTGGGGCGCGGGCGGCCGGCCGGCCTTTGTGCCATTCGTCGAGCAGTACGGCGTCACCGGTCGGATGATCACCGCAGTCGATCTGCTGCGGGGCCTGGCCAATCTGGCCGGCTGGACCTGCCGCGAGGTGGCAGGAGCCACCGGCTATCTCGACACCGACTATGCCGCCAAGGGGCGGGCGGCGATCGAAGAACTCGACCAGGCCGATCTCGTCTGCGTCCACATCGAGGCCCCCGACGAAGCCGGCCACGAAGGCAACGCCGCCGCCAAGGTCAATGCGATCGAAGAGATCGACCAGCACATTGTCGGCCCGGTGGTCGCCCATCTGCAGCAGCGGTCGGCAGCCGGCGAACCCTTCCGCGTGCTGGTCTGCCCCGATCACCCGACCTTTTTGGCCACACGGATGCACTCGCGGGGGCAGGTGCCTTTCGTCATGGCCGGTGCCGGGATCGCAGCCGCCGGCCAGCAGACCTACGACGAAGCGGCGGCTGTCGCCGGGCCGCTCGTTGAACCGGGCTGGCAGTTGATGGGCCGGTTCATCAACGGCACGCCCTGAACCACCCTTTCTGAAGGAGAGGACAGCACCAACCGATGGCCCGCGTCGTGCAGAAGTTTGGCGGCACCAGTGTCGCTGACCCACAGAAGATTATCGCTGCCGCCCGCAAGGCTGCCGCCCGTCATGCCGCCGGTGACGAGGTGGTGGTGGTGGTCAGCGCCATGGGCAAGCAGACCGATGTGCTGGTCGATCTGGCCCGGCAGATTACCGACTCACCGAGTGCCCGCGAAATGGACATGCTGCTCTCCACCGGCGAGCAGGTGAGTGTCTCGTTGTTTGCGATGGCGCTGCAGCAGCAGGGCCATCGGGCCGTCAGCCTGACCGGTGGCCAGATTGGCATCCGCACCGACTCCAGCCACACCCGGGCCCGCATCCGCTCCATCTCGACCGAGCATGTCAATCGGCTATTGGCCGACGGGGCCATCGTGATCGCCGCCGGCTTCCAGGGGTTTGACCTGGACGGCAACATCACCACGCTGGGCCGGGGCGGTTCCGACACGACCGCGGTGGCACTCGCCGCGGTGCTCGAGGCCGACTGCTGCGAGATCTACACCGACGTCGACGGCATCTACACCACCGACCCCAGGGTTCTACCCGAGGCCAGCCGGCTCGACTCAATCAGCCACGATGAGATGCTGGAACTCGCCAGCCTCGGTGCCGGCGTCATGCACTCGCGGTCGATCGAGTTTGCCAAGAAGTTCGGGGTACCTGTCGTGGTGCGGTCGAGCTTTGCCGAGGGCCCGGGTACGGCCATCGTACCGGCGGACCGGGCCGTCATTCGACCGGTCAGCGGGGTGGCCCTGGCCAAGAGTGAGGCCCGGCTGACACTGGAGGGTGTGCCCGATCAGCCCGGGTCGAGCCACACGCTGTTCTCCCAGTTGGCGGCGGCAAGCATTGCCGTTGACATGATCATTCAAAACGCCGGGCACGGGGGGACTGCCAATATCTCATTCACCGTGCCCGAAGACGACCTGGAGGCGGCCCTCGCCATCACCGGCGAGGTTGCGGCCGCCCTCGGTGCCGGCAGCCTGACTTACGATCGGAATCTGGCCAAGGTATCTGTGGTTGGCCTCGGGATGGCCACCGCCGAAGGCGTGGCCGGTCAGCTGTTCGCCGCCATCTCGGCTGCCGGCATCAACGTCAACATGATCACCACCAGCGAGATCAAAATCTCCGTGTTGGTCAGCCGGGAAGATGCCGCCCGAGCGGTTGCCGCGGCCCATCAAGCCTTCGGGCTCGAGGCTGTGGATGGTCACCTGACCGCGGCCACGCCGCTGCCGATGACCAAGTCTGATCCGCTCGAGGTGGTTCGCAGGCTGGAAGGCATGGAGGATCTGGCAATCGAGGGCTGCCAACTCGACGCCTCCCAGTCGCTCGTGACCTTCATCGACCTCCCCGACACGCCGGGCGTGGTGGCCGACGTCTTCGCCGAGATCGGCCAGGCGGGGCTGTTCGTCGATATGATCGTGCAGAGCTTCCCCCAAGCCGGCCGGGCCGAAGTCTCCTTCACCGTCTCGGTAGCCGACCGCGACCGGGCGGTGTCGGTGGCCGAGGCCATCGCCGCCGCCCGCGGCGTACGGGTCACCGACGTGCCACACGTCGCCAAGCTCTCGATCACCGGCGTCGGCATCCGCAGCCATGCGGGCGTGGCCGACCGCCTGTTTGCACCGCTGGCAGAGGCGGGCATCAACATCGACCTGGTCAGCACCAGTGAAGTCCGAGTGAACGTAATCGTGGCGGCTGAAGCAGGCGAGCGGGCACTCGCCCTGCTGCGGCAGGCCTTCGGGCTCGACTGATTCCCTCCGCAGACACCGTGAACCGGCTGCATTCAGCCACGGCGGCGTTGCCTTTTTCGAACCCAACCGTGCGGGGAGCCCGTGTTATAGTGTAAGGGAATCTGGGGCTGCGTTGACTGGTGCCACGGGAATCCTGCCATGGGTCGCCGCGAACGAAAAAAGCAGGAAGTTTCGCTCTTTCCCTTTCTCGACATCCTC
>CALAZQ010000505.1 GCA_937926325.1 uncultured Planctomycetaceae bacterium
CGGTTCGGCTGCGTCATTGAGTCGCCAGCGGCAAACTCGTTGACCGAGCGGAGAACTCAGGGGCATAACGGCTGCGGATGGTGGCAAAGCCGCTGGAGGCCCGGCCCCGGTGGGCGACCCGCAGCGAATACTCGAAAACATGCGTCCCCTCCGGCAGCCGCTCGAAGAAGAGCTGCGTGCTGGCATCGCGGGTCACCTGGTACCAGCCGACGCCGTCGGCCCACTTCCAGCCCGACAGCACATCGACCGGCTCGGTCAGACTGGCGCGGTGATCGGCAAGTTCGAGGAACTCATAGGCGCGGTCGCTGGTCACCACCAGCCGCACCACCAGTTCATCGCCCACGGCCACCGGCCTGTCGGCTGTCACCGGTTCAAGCACCGGCCCGGCCTTGGTGAAGGTCTTCACGAACAGCTCCTTCGTGATCGCCAGCTCTTCCCGGCCGGCGGCCTCGACGTTCTCGATTGAATCGAGGTATTGCCAGTGGACGCCACCGAAGGCCAGCCCGCCACCAGCTGGCTTGCTGAAGCTGACCGCCGCCATCGCCGGCTCAATCTCCCGCCGCACAAAGCGGGTCTCGAAAAAGCCGGTGCCCGCCTCGGGCTCACTCGCCCCAGCCTCGCCCGGCTTGATCGGCTCCCCACCGACGGTCACTGCCAGCTGACTGGTATCGCCGAGCAGGTCGTGACCCCGACCGAGCAGCACGCCAACGGCATCGGCGGTCGCGCGGCTGCCCGGCCAGCGGCTGGTCCGCTTCTGTTGCACCAGCCAGGCCTTCATCGCCTCGACCGATGCCGCGTCGCCGGCCACCTCGTCAAAAGCCTCGATCAACAGTGACTGGGTTTCGATCGGCGCCGCCAGCCAGCTCCACCAGGCCGGATGCCGCTGTCGCCACCACATGCCCTGCCAGTTGGCCTCACCGCGATCAGCGGTCTGCTCGCCCCGCGGGCCACCGACTGCCCGCTGCCGCAGGCTTTCGATGATCGAGCCGGCGGTCTCCCGCTCGCCATTGCGAACAAGCGCAATCGCCAGCTGGCCCTGGCTGCGGTTGTGCGACAGCTCGGTCCAGCTCTGCCGGCCCACCTTGACGCACCAGGAATGGGCCTCAGCTGCCGGCCCCTGCAGTGGCACATCCTCAAGAAAGAAGCTGCGGGCATAGAGGGCAAAGACCCCCAACGGCGTCAGCACCGGCTCGGCGGCGAGAGCTTCGTTGCCGGCCTTGCGGAGTTGAGCAGCCCGCCGCTCGGCCCACTCTTTTTCTTCGATCAGCCGCTTGTCGATCCAGGGCACGGCGGCGATGGCCGGGGCGACATCGATCGCCACCCCACTGGCCCGCAGCCGACCAAAGCCGGCCACCACGGAGAGCGTGACCGAATCGCAGGAGCGACCACCGGGGAACCAGGGCCAGCCACCGTCCGGGTTTCTGAGGCTGTTGAGCCGGGCGATCGCGGCGGCAACCTCGTTCTCGACGCGGGTGGCATCGAAGAGCAGGGCAATCCGGGCCCGCGCCTCACGCTCGTCGGTTGCCTCGCGCACCCAGGGCGTCTCGGCCAATAAGGTTTTGACCAGCTCGGTGTTCTTCTCGAGCGGACTCTCCAGGGCCTTGGTGCCCCGCCACTGCTCGAAGACCCGCGCGATCCGGGGGTCGGATGCGACCAGATGCCGGGCATAGGCGTTGGCATAGAGCCGGTGAAAGAGTGTGTCGATGCTCTCGTCAGGCTGCTCCATCAGATAGGGCAGGGCCAGCACGGCATACCAGGCGGGGTTCGAGACCGCCTGCACGACCAGCGACTGGTTTTCAATATCCGGGTTTGCAGCCGCTGCCGCGAGTTTGTCGAGGCTGACTTCGCGGGTCTCGCCTCCGCGGACGGTCACCGGAATCGTCTCGGTTACCAGCACCTTCCGCGGCAGCACCGGCAGCAGGGCCTCTTCGCCGTCGGATAACGGTCGGGCCGAATCGGTCGTGGTGCCGGTGGCCAGATACCGCAGCACATCAGTGCCGTCGGCAACTGTCACTGGAAAGAAGACCGAGGCCGAGGCACCGGCCGCCAGCTCAAACGCCTGCTCGACCGGGCCGTCGATCAGCCCCGCGCGACTATCGCCGGTGCGGGCATCAAACAGCGCCAACCGCACCCGGCCCGTGAGCCGGCCGGTCGAGCGGTTGCTCACCTTCACCGGAAACTGCACCACGTCGCCCACCCGCAGAAACCGTGGAGCCAGCGGCTCGACCATCAGGTCCTTGGCCGCCACGCAGCTGTCAAACAGCGTGCCACTGCGGAGCTGCTCGTCGTGGGCCAAGGCCTTGAACTGCCAGGTGGTCAGGGTGTCGGGCAGGGTGAACTCAAGCGTGACCGTGCCGCTGTCGTCAGCCACCAGCGCCGGCAGAAAGAAGGCGGTCTCGGCCAGGTTCCGCCGCGGGGGTGGCGCTGCCGCAGTGGCAGCCGCGGCGGCATCCGGTTCGGCCGGACCGCCCGCCTGTTTCTCGCCCGCTTCGGCCGTGGCCCGATCGGCCGCCCCCTTCCGCTGCACGGCATTGGCCGCGAGCCCCTCGACCGCAGCGTCTGCTGCCAACTCAGCGGTGGGTGCCGCCATCGCTGCCATCGGCATCATCCGGCCGCGGCGGACCATCACCCCACCGAGCATGCCGCCAAAGCCACCCTCGAGCGGCGAGCCGAACGGCGGCCGCAGCCGGTGGTGGGAAACAGCGACGCTTTCGTAGTGCCGATCCCATGAGCCGAGAATCTGCCGCAGCTGCTGCTCGGCGTTGGTAAAGCCGAACTGCCGGTGACTGGCCTCGCGGGCGAAAAGACCGAGGAAGCCCCCCGGCCAGGCATGCGAGGTCAGCGCATCGAGCGACTGGTCATAGAGGGTCGCCACCATCTCAGCGACAGCGGGGGCCGCCGGCCCAGCCAGCGGATCGGCCACGGTCTTGATCGTCGCCCGCCAAACCTCCTTGGTGGCCGGCTCAAGCTTGCGGGTGAACTGCTGCCATTCGACCGCAAGCTGTTTGTTGGTCCAGGGTACGTCGACCGTTCGTGACGCCTGATGGAGCCGGCCGTCGCGGACCATCCAAGCCCGCACGGTCACGCCGCCGCGATGGGCATCGGTCAACGTCAGGCTGACCGGTGTCTGGGTGCGGTTGGGCTCAGTCCAGAACCGTTTGAGCAGCTTGCCATCTTTGACCAGTTCGATGAGCATCCGGCCCTGGTCATAACCCGTACCGGCAAGGGCCAGCAGTTCGCCTTGCACCTCGACCGTATCGGCCTTGGTCCGCAGCACGAAGGCCCGCTTGATGGCGTAGGTCGTCGCGGCGGGATCCACCACTTCAATCAGTCGGGTTGCCTTCACAGCCGGGCGGCCAGCCGTGCCGGGCACGGTGAACGTCGCCCGATAGATGCCGGCCGGCAAGGTCACGGTCGCCACCACCTTGCCAGTGGCAGCGTCGGTCGTGTTGTCGGCAGCAAAAACCTGCTCGCCATCGGCCCAGGTCTCAGGCTTGGCCGGGTCGGGCTCGGGACGATCGGGCTGCCCGGCCCCGCCACCCTGTCGCAGCACTGGGGTGGGATAGGGCACCGGCCGGCCCCCGAGGCTACCCCGGCTGACCTCAGCTGGCTGCACCAGCCGGGTCACTTGCAGCCGACCGGTCGCCCCCCGGGGCTCACCGTCGAGCGAACTGGTGCTGATGGTCAACGGGACGCGGGCGGGCCCGTCGGGCAACACCGCCTGCCAGTCGGCCGCCTCGATGCCCGCCTCGAGATCGGTGTAGCCAGCCGAGACCCGGCGGTCGGCCGACCGGGTCTCGCCGCCGGTGTCGGTGACATCGGCCGTGATGGCAAACGTGAAAACCGGCAGTGACTCCTCCGGCACGCTGCGGTCGGGCACAGCGGGGAAGGTCACCGTGAAGCTGCCGTCGGCATCGGTGGTGGCCGTGCCGCGGGCGATCCGCCGGCTGCCACTGTCGAAGGGCAGCCAGGGAAAAGCCCAGCGGCACCAGATCGGAAACCGCATCTGCCGCTCGACCCGCCAGCCAACCTTGGCCCCAGCCACAGCCAGCCCGGTGTAGGTGGTGGCGGTGCCGGTCAGCGAGACCTCACGGCCCAGCTGCACCGACTCAGTTGGCGCGGCGAGCTCGACCTTGAACTTCGGCCGTTTGTATTCCTCGACCCGAATCGTTGTTGAGCCGGAGCCACCACTACCTCGGGCCTGCACCGACCAGCGGCCGGGCAGGGAGCCGGTCGGAATCGGAAAGCTGCCGTGGCAGGAGCCGAACCGGTTGGTCGTCAGCGACAGCTTTGCCAGCTCACGGCCGTTGGCATCTCGCAGCATGACTTCAACAGCCGAGCGTTCGATTGCCTTGGCACTGCGGCCATCGGCAGCCCGCTCGAGCAGCACACCCTTGAACTGCACCAGCTGTCCTGGCCGGTAGATGCCGCGGTCGGTCATCAGCACGAGCGATCGCTGCGGTCGCCGCGTCTGATTGTGCTGCCAGAGATTGAGCGGCTCACTCAGCATTGTCTGCTGTTTACCGGCCATGTCGGCCGTGGCAACCAGCACCGCCTGCACGCCCTGGTCGCCGGCGAGATCAAAGCGGCCCTCAGCGTCGGTGGTCGCGGTGCCGGCCTTGGTGAACGCTGGTGGCCGCCCCTGCCGCTGTCGCTGCCAGACGGTCACCGTCGCTCCGGCCAGCGGCTCGCCGCTGGCGGTATCGACCACATAGCCGGTGTGCCGGGCCTGGGGGCGAGGATGATCGGTCACCGTCACGATGGCCAGCCGGCTGACCCAGACAAGGGTGGCGGCCACGACGTTGTCGCGGTCGGTGAAATCCTTTCGATGGCTGGCCAGCAGCCAGTAGGCCCCTGGAGCGAGTTCTGCAGCATCAAAGGCAGCTGCCACCGGTAGTTCATGGTGGGCCTGCCGATAGTCAGCGGTCGCCGGCAGATCGACGGCAAAGGTTTTTACTGCTGGCAGGGCGAGAATCTTCTGGCGGTCCTCGGCATCCAGCCAGGCCCCGGAGGGCTTGCCGGCGGCCAGGCGTTCCTCCCAGTCAGCCTTCGCCAGCCGCAGGTGCACCCGCGCAAGGTTGCGATAGCTGATGCTGACGTCCGGCCAGGGGGCGGCCCAGGCCCGCTCGGCCGACAGCGACAGTTCTTTGGCCTCGATCTGGGCGACGAGGTTGCGGCACTGCTTGCCGCCAACGCTGGCAGGATGCGTTTCGATCGCGACCAGTGCTACCTCCCGAGCCTCGGCCGGGTCATCCTCCCGCAGGCTTGAGGCGAGGTGAAAGCGAGCCAGCGCTGACAACTCATGGCTGTCCGCTCGTTCAACGAAGGCCCGCAGAGCGGCCTGCAGCGCTTCCTGCGGCTGGGCGTCGGCATCGGCAACTGCTGTGCTCCCAGCCCAGAGCAGCCGGTCGAGATCGGCGGCCAGAAAGGCGGTGCGGTCGTTGTCGTCCGCATGGAAGGCCAGCAGTTGCTGATAGAGGCTGATGACGGCCAGCAGCGGTGATTCGGTGTCGGTGACGGGGCTGCCGGCGGCAGTCAGCCTCCAGTCACGAAAGCTGGCCGGGTCACCGAGGGCCGGGCTCGATGCCTCGAGTTCGAAGGCATCCTCAGGCTCAGCAAGTCCGCGTTCCCCCGTGGTGGCAAAGGCGATGGCATCGTGGACCACCACATCCCAGACGGTCGGCCGATAGGCCGCCCCCATCGTGCCCGACTCGATGAGCATCGCCCAGTCACCGACCGGCAGTTGCTTGAGCCCCGCCTCAGCCGCGAGTGCGGCGGTGAATCGCTCGCGGATCTCCGTGACGATCTGCCGCAGGTCCCACGAGGCCATCTCCGCGAGATCGCGATCATCTCGGCCCACTGCCTGCGTCGTCCGCTGGGCGAACCGCCAGCGGTTCGCCTGGAAGAAGCCCCAGGTCCAGTTGGCCTGAATCGCAGCGAGCACGCCTCGAGCCTCGGCAGGGGCCGCCGCCGTGGCCGCCACCAGGTCGACCAGCCGCTGCGGGTCGTCTGCTGGCCGGTCGGCATTGGTCGCGAGTACCCGCGTGGCAATCGCCCGGGCGGCCTCGGCCCAGGCCTGCTCAGCCGCCGCCGCCTGCTCGACGCCAGCGAGCAGTTCGCTGGCAGTTTTGGGTTTGCCCTCCTTGAGTGCCCGGTCAATTTTCTGCCAGGTTTCGCTTCGGGGACCGGCCGGTTCGGCAGCAGGGCTTGCATCCATCAGGCTGATTCCTCCCAGCAACGCCACCAGCCAGACCAAGAAACTGCCCGGACAGGCGAGAACGGAACGATACCGCTGCGTGAAAATATTCATGCGAAAATCCTGAGGTTGCCGAAGGTTGAGGTGTCAGCGGAGAGCGGCCGGAGCCGAGAAAAACCCTGTTTAAGCCGCGTTTCGCTACCGTGCTGACGCGGCCGATTGATTGCCGTTACAAAAAAACGCAGTAGAATTAGAAATAGTTCCCGCCGATCGACCCTCCGACTCTTTCTGGGGGTCCGCGTCGCTGAGCAGGCCGCTCGGTGACGGCGACGTGGGTGTTCCCAACCAGACTCTTTCGGAGTTGCGTCTATGGAACCCTCGCCCGTGCGGCTGTGGTTGCCGCTGCCTCGCCGCCTTGTTCGCCCACTTGGTTCCGCCATTGCAGGGGTTGGGCTGGCTCTCTGTCAATTCGGGCTGGGCGGACCGGCCCAGGCTGCCGAGTCTCCTCTTTCCTACAACGAGCACATCCGGCCGATCCTGGTTGAAAATTGTTTCTCCTGCCACGGAGCCGACTCGGCCAGCCGCCAGGCCGACCTGCGGCTCGACCGCCGGGACGACGCCGTTGAATACGGGGCGATCGTCCCGGGCGACCCCGACTCAACGGCCATTCTTGATCGGGTCTATTCGGACGACCCCGAAGTGGTGATGCCGCCGCCGGAAACGAAGAAGACACTTTCGGCGGCGCAGAAAGAGCTGCTCGTCCGCTGGGTCAAAGAAGGGGCTGAGTACGAGCCGCACTGGTCCTTTATTCCGCCAGCGCGGCCGCCGCTGCCGGAGGTCAAGCGGGCCGACTGGGTTCGCAATCCGATCGACCGGTTTGTGCTGGCCCGGCTGGAGGCTGAAGGGCTGACCCCGGCAGCCGAGGCCGACCGCCGTACGCTCGCCCGCCGGGTCGCCTATGACCTCACCGGCCTGCCCCCCGATCCGGCACTGGTGGAGGCCTTCGTGCTCGATCCCCATGCCGATGCCTACGAGCGGCTGGTCGATACCTTGCTGGCCAGCCTCGAATGGGGTGAGCATCGGGGCCGGCACTGGCTCGACTATGCCCGCTACGCCGACACCCACGGCATCCACTTCGACAACTACCGCGAAATGTGGACCTATCGGCAGTGGGTGATCAACGCCTTCAACCGCAACATGCCCTTCGACGAGTTCACCATCTTGCAACTCGCCGGTGACCTCGTTGCTGACCACGGCCCCGACGCCACCCCTGACCAGATCCTCGACAACAAAATTGCCAGCGGCTTTAACCGCTGCAACATGACAACCAACGAAGGGGGCATCATCGACGAGGAGTACCTCGTGCTCTATGCCCGCGACCGTACCGAGACGACGGCGCAGGTCTTCATGGGCCTGACGGCCGGCTGTGCCGTCTGCCACGACCACAAGTTCGACCCACTCTCCCAGCGGGAGTTCTACGAACTGTCGGCCTTCTTCAACAACACCACCCAGCGGGCCAAAGACGGCAACATCCACGACACGCCGCCGATTCTGCCGGTGCCGCTGGTGGCCGACCGGCCACGGTTCCGGGAACTGCAACAAGAATTGCCGGCAGCCCGGCAGGCGGTGGCCGAACGGAAAAAGACGGCCCGACCCGACTTCGAGGCCTGGATCAAGTCGGCGACCGCCGAGAGCATTGCTGCTGCTTTGCCGCAGGACACGCCGCTGGTGCAGCTGTCCCTTGCCGAAGGTGACGGGACGACCACCCACGCGAGTTTCCTCGGCAAGCAGACCGATCTGCCGCTGACCAAGACCACCAGCTGGCAGCCCGGGCCCAGTGGCAGCCCGGCAGCCGTGCTCGACGGCCGGGCGGCCGAACTGCCGGGCCGGGCCGACCTTGAGTACGACCAGCCCTTCAGCGTCAGCTGCTGGGTCAAAGTGCCGGCGGTCGACTCAAGCTATGCACTCGTTTCGAAAATGGATGAAGCCAACGCCTACCGGGGCTGGGATGTCTGGGTGCAGGGCCGTCGCGTCGCCATGCACCTGATTCACGCCTGGCCGGAAAATGGCCTGAAGGTGGCGGCCCGCGACCAGCTGAAGGCCAACGTCTGGACGTTGGTGACCGTCACCTACGACGGCTCAGGCACCGCCGGTGGCGTCAAAATTTATTACGACGGCAAGCTCCAGCAGAAGCCGCGGGTGGAGAACAACAAGTTCAAGAAGCAGACGATTCGCAACGAGGTGCCGCTGGTGATCGGGGGCCGCTCGAAGGGGGCAGACGCCCATGCGGTCGGCCTGAGCAGCTTGACGATCTGGGGCCGCAGCCTGTCGGCGGCCGAGGTCGAGGGGGTTTCCCGGGCCGAGTCGCTCTCTGACATCGTCAAACTCCCGGCGGAAGAACGGCCCGCCGCGGCCAAGGGGCTTTATGACTGGTGGCTGGGCAGCTTCGACGCTGCCTTCAAGCAGGCGACGAAGCGAGAAGCGAAGCTCGCCGCCGAGGAAGCGGCGATCAAGAAGCGGGGCACGGTCGCCCATGTGATGCAGGAAAAGCCGGAGATGCCCAAGGCCTTCATCCTTGAGCGGGGCGAGTACGACAGGCGACTCGACGAAGTCGCCGCCGACACCCCTGAGATGCTGCCGGCATTCCCGGAAGAACTGCCCCGCAACCGGCTGGGGCTGGCCCAGTGGCTGCTGCTGCAGGAGCATCCGCTGACGACGCGGGTCACGGTCAACCGTTTCTGGCAGGAGGTGTTCGGCACGGGGCTGGTCCGCACCAGCGGCGATTTCGGCATCACCGGCGAACTGCCAAGCCACCCCGACCTGCTCGACTGGCTGGCCGTCGAGTTTCGCGAGAGCGGCTGGGACGTGAAGCAGTTGTTTCGGCTCTTCGTCACCAGCGCCAGCTATCGCCAGGCGGCGACGACCACCCCGGAGAAACTGACAAAGGACCGGGACAACCGGCTCCTCTCCCGCGGGCCGCGATTCCGGATGGATGCCGAGATGGTCCGTGACACGGCGCTGGCCGCCAGCGGCCTGCTGGTCCGCAAGATCGGTGGTCCGAGCGTGAAGCCCTACCAGCCACCGGGGGTCTGGGCCGCGGTGTCGATGGGGGGCAACACCAACCGCTACAAGCCCGACAGCGGTGCCGATCTCTACCGCCGCAGCATGTACTGGTTCTGGAAGCGGTCGGCCCCGCCGGCGTCGATGGATATTCTCAATGCCCCGTCGCGGGAGGTCTGCACAATCCAGCGAGAGCGGACCAACACGCCGCTGCAGGCGTTGGTCACGCTCAACGACCCGCAGTTTGTCGAGGCAGCCCGGGCACTGGCCGACGAGGCCCTGTTCCTCGGGGGCGGCACCGACGATGCCCGCATCGACTTCATCGCCCGCCGCTTGCTCGCCCGCCCGCTTGAGTCGGCAGAGAAAACAATCGTGAAGCAGTCACTGGCCAAGCTCACCGCCTGGTACCAGGCCCACCCGGACGATGCGAAGGCTGTAATCAGCGTCGGGGCCTCGCAGCCAGAGCACGACGACGCCGTGCTCCTGGCCAGCTGGACCATGCTCACCAACCAACTGATGAACCTCGACGAGGTGCTCTGCAAATAACGCGTGAAAGATGACCGCTCACCAGTAATCCGTAACCAGATTGTTGCATGACTGAGAATGGACCGGTGCGGGGTTGCCCATGCCCCGAGAGCCGGCGTCGCTGACCAGCGAAGCCATGGATGGCGAAGCGCAGTCAGCGTCGAGTGAGTGAAGGGCAGGATGCCCGTAACGAACGTCCGGCGACGGGGCGTGGGCAACCCCGCACCAGCACGCCATCAGACGCCAGCACACCAATACACCAGACTCATTCCGAGGAGACCCACCCATGAATCCCCCCATTCGCTCACCCCTGGACGAACTCGGCCTCAACCTCACCCGCCGCCGGTTCTTTGAGCAGGGCAGCCATCTGCTCGGCGGAGCGGCGCTGGCCTCGCTGCTGGGCAAGAGTGGCCAGGCCGCCACCAACGTGCCGGCTGCGGCTGGCGACTTCACCCGGGTGCCG
The DNA here is from genome assembly GCA_937926325.1 of uncultured Planctomycetaceae bacterium. Taxonomy (GTDB): domain Bacteria; phylum Planctomycetota; class Planctomycetia; order Pirellulales; family UBA1268; genus UBA1268. The sequence continues at coordinate 10,245 of CALAZQ010000505.1, forward strand.
GGGGCGGTCGGCCCTCACTTCGCCCCCAAAGCCAAGCATGTCATCTACCTGCACATGGTCGGCGGTCCGCCGCAGCAGGACATGTTCGACTACAAGCCAAAGATGGAGGACTGGTACGACAAAGACCTGCCGGAGAGTGTCCGCAACGGCCAGCGGCTGACCACGATGACCTCGGGCCAGAAGCGGTTCCCGATTGCGCCGTCGAAGTTCACGTTCACCCAGCATGGCCAGTGCGGCATGTGGGTGACCGAATTGCTGCCCTGGACGGCCAAGATGGTCGATGAGATGTGCTTCATCCGCAGCATGCACACCGAGGCGATCAACCACGAGCCGGCGATCACCTACATGCAGACCGGCAACCAGATCACCGGCCGGCCCTGCCTCGGCTCGTGGACCAGCTATGGCCTCGGCAGCCTCAACGAAGACCTGCCCACCTTCGTCGTGCTGGTGGCCCGGTCGAGCAAGCCAGCCCAGCCGCAGGCGATTGGGGCCCGGCTCTGGTCGAGTGGCTATCTGCCGGGCGAGTACGCCGGGGTCAGCTTTCGCTCCAGTGGCGACCCGATCCTTTACCTCACCAATCCGCCGGGCGTACCCGATCCCGTCCGGCGGCAGACGCTTGACGGCCTGCAGGCCCTCAACCAGCGAACGTTCGAGCAGATCGGTGACCCGGAGATTCGTACCCGCATTGCCCAGTACGAAATGGCCTATCGGATGCAGACCAGCGTGCCGGAGCTGACCGACATCTCAACCGAGTCGGCCAGCACCCTGGCCCTCTACGGTGACCAGGTGACCGACCCCGGTTCCTTCGCCAACTCCGTGCTGATGGCCCGCCGGATGGTGGAGCGGGGCGTGCGGTTCGTGCAGCTCTACCTCAACCACTGGGACACCCACGGCGATGTCGCCGGCCGGCTGCCCAACGGCTGTCGGGATATCGACCAGGCCTGCTACGGCCTGGTGCAGGACCTCAAGGCCCGCGGCCTGCTCGATGACACGCTGATCATCTGGGGCGGTGAATTTGGCCGGACGGTCTATTCCCAGGGCGGCCTGTCGCGGCAGAACTATGGCCGTGACCATCACCCCCGCTGCTTCACCATGTGGATGTGCGGCGGCGGGGCACGGCCGGGGCAGATCTATGGCGAAACCGACGACTTTTCCTACAACATCGTCAAGGACCCGGTCCACATCCGCGACTTCCATGCGACGGTGCTGCACCTGCTGGGCTTTGACCATGAGCGGTTCACCTACCGTCACCTCGGACTCGACCAGAAGCTGACCGGGGTCGAACACGCGAAGGTCATTCCTGAACTGATCACCTGATTTTCAGCCCTCATCATCCGGGGGCTGCGACCACCTTGCTTGTGCAGCAGCCGGTGGCAGCCGTATTATCTGCCGACGCTGCCAGCTTCTGGTGTCCGGCCGATTGCCCCCGTAGCTCAGGGGATAGAGCACCGCTTTCCTAAAGCGGGTGTCGCAGGTTCGAATCCTGCCGGGGGTATTTCGGCTGCAATGACCGCTGAGCGGTGCCTTCGCCCGGCATCGTCCAAATCTCCATTCAGGCCGACGGAGCGGTCGGTCGCAGCGATCGCTGACGGCTCTGGCGGGGTGGAATCACGGCAGTGGCCAGGCCGCACTGCTTGAGCAGCAGGATCAGATAGTAGGTGACATCAATCTCCCACCAGCGGTGCTGGACGCTGGCGCTGGCGGGATCGTGGTGGTGGTTGTTGTGCCAACCCTCGCCCATTGCCAGCACCGCCACCAGCCAGTTGTTGCGGCTGTCTTCACCGGTGGCATAGCTCCGGTAGCCAAACAGATGGGTGAGGGAGTTGACACTCCACGTGATGTGCCAGACCAGCACGGTCCGGAGCAGCACACCCCAGACAATCCAGCTGGCGGCCAGTTGTCGGGCTGCCGCCCAATCTCCGGTCATCAGTTGTCCGACCAGCAGCCCAGCCAGTCCAAACACAGCGGCATGGGCTAGGTAAATCCAAACGATGGCGGTCGGATGCCGCTCGAGGGACCGGTAATAGTCGTCGGCGAGGATGTCTCCGGCATAGCGATCGAGGAAGGCCATCGTGCGGCGGTGCGGCACCCGACGGAAAAGCCAGCCGGCATGAGCCCAGACGACTCCATCCCGCGGCGAATGGGGATCGGCGGGCTTGTCGGAGTGGCAGTGGTGGAGCCGATGGTTGGCCACCCAACGGGTCGGCGTGTCCTCCAGCGAGCAGAGTGCGAAGGTCGCCAGCGTCCGCTCCAGCCAGCGGGGAACGGCGAGGCTGCGGTGGCTGAGCAACCGGTGATAGCAGAGGTTGATACCGAGAGTGCCGAAAACAGTCGTGCCGATCAGGGCCAAGCCGAGCCCCGACCAACTGAAGCACCAAGGCAACAGGACCAGCAGAGCCAGCAGGTGCACCGTCGTGATGGGAATCAGGTATTCCCAGTGGATATCGTGCTCGACCGATTCGGCGGCGTCGACGGTGGTGGCCACGGGCAAGGCGATCGTTGGGGGCGCCGTCGCCCGAGTTTTCATTCGTCTCGACATTCTCTCGGAGTCGCGGCAAAACCGCAAACGCACCGTCTTCAAACCGCAGCCAGAGCCCGGCTTGGCCAACTGGAGTGTCGAGGCGACAGTGGCCACTTTGGAGAAATGCCGTCTCCGAGAATGACGGCCGGCGATCAGGTGCCGCAGAAGGTGCAGTAGGCGGGGCTGCCCGGCGGCGAGCCGTCCCGGTACGGCTCGTTCTCCGGCGTCTCCACATACGGTCTACGGATCACTTCAACCAGCCTGTCGACCGGCGCGAGATCGCCCGCTTCTGCTGCCGTGAGTGCTTCCTCCACCCGCAGGTTCCGTGGAATGATCACCGGGTTGACCCGTCGCATCCGGGTCGCAGCGGCGGCTGCCCCCTCCGGCTCCCGGGCCAGCCGCCGCTGCCAGCGGTCGAGCCAGGCGGCAAAGCCAGCCGTCGCCAGCGGGCCGTGCGACGGCGGACCGTCTTTCAGCACCCGGGCCAGCGCCACGAAGCTGGTGGTGAAGTCGGCTTCTGCCTGCTGCATCGTCGCGAGCAGGTCGGTGAAGAGCGTTGCGTCAGCATCGTCGGCCGTTGTGAGCCCCAGCTTGGCCCGAGCCCCAGCCAGATGATGCCGGGCGTATCGCTCAGGAAAGGTCTCAAGCACCGCCACCAGTTTCTGGATGGCCTGCTCCTGCCCCCCCGTCAGCAGCGGCAGCAGGCTTTCGGCCAGCCGAGCCAGGTTCCACTGGGCGATTGTCGGCTGATTGGCGTAGGCATAGCGGCCGCCATGGTCGATCGAACTGAAAACGGTATCTGGGTGATAGACATCGAGAAAGGCGCAGGGGCCATAGTCGATCGTTTCACCCGAGACCGCCATGTTGTCGGTGTTCATCACCCCGTGGACAAACCCGACCAGCATCCAGCGGGCCACCAGGCTCGCCTGCCGTTCGACGATCGCTTCGAGAAAGGCCAGCGGCAGCTCGTCAGCATCAGGAAGCTCCGGATCGTGCCGGGTAACCGTGTAGTCGAGCAGGGCCGCCAGCAGGTCACGGTCGCCCAAGGCAGCCGCATACTGAAAGGTGCCGACCCGGATGTGACTGGCTGCCACCCGGGTGAGAATGGCACCGGGCAGCGGCGCGCTGCGGAGCACCGATTCACCGGTCGCCGCCACCGCCAGGCTACGGGTGGTCGGAATGCCGAGGGCGTGCATCGCTTCACTGATGACATACTCCCGCAGCATCGGCCCGAGTACCGCCCGGCCGTCACCACCCCGGGAATAGCGGGTGCGGCCTGAGCCCTTGAGCTGGACATCCACCCGGTTGCCGCTGGGTGTCAGCTGTTCGCCGAGCAGAATCGCCCGGCCGTCCCCGAGGTTGGTGAAGTGACCGAACTGGTGCCCGGCATAGGCCTGGGCCAGCGGGTCGGCTCCGGGGGGCAGCTCATTGCCGACAAAAATCGGGGCCCCGGTCTCGCGAAGCAGCCCAGCGTCAAGGCCAAGCTCAGCCGCCAGCGCGTCATTGAAGAGCGTCAGCCCGGCATACCGCACCGGCAGCGGCTGTTCCCGGGTGAAGAGCGGTTCGGGCAGCCGGCTGTAGCTGTTGTCAAACCGCCAGCCGGCAGAATTCATCGCGGCATCAGGTTTCTGCATGATAGCTCGCTGTAGGTTCGCTCATTAGGCTCGATTAAAAGTCTCTTCCTACATCCTACGCGGTTCATGGAAACCGGTACTCGCAATGACCAACCGTCGCCTGGATGCCCAGCTTTCAAAACGAAGTGATCCAATGACCTTATGGCGTCTGTTCGGAATCACCCTTATTTTTTCCTTACCGGCACCGGTCGTGACGCAAGCTGATGACCGGCCTAGCAAGCCAAACGTCGTGCTGCTGCTGGCGGACGACCTCGGCTGGCAGGATGTGAAGTGCTACGACATCGATGAGCCCTCGCCGATGGAAACCCCAAACATCGATGCCTTTGCCCAGCGTGGCGTCATGTTCTGGCAGGCTTACTCACCCGCGCCAGTTTGCTCGCCAAGTCGGGCGGCCATCCTCAGCGGCCTGCATCCGGCCCGAGGCGACATGACGACTGTTGCGGGTGGTGATCCACCCTGCCCGGCCACTCCGCACGCACCCATGATTGCCCCCTACAACACCGCCCGGATGCCGGTCGCCCGGTTCACGCTGGCCGAAGCCCTCAAGCAAGAGGGCTATGCCACCGGCCACTCCGGCAAGTGGCACATTTCCAAGAATCATTATGACTTTCCAAAGCCCCGCGATCATGGCTTCGATTTTTCCTGCCACCAGCGGGGCGTGCAGGTTCCGATGAAGCCCGATCGGCTGACCGGATTTGCGACCCGTGCCTCCGACGATCCTTACCGGCTCGACGCGAATGGCTTTCCCAACGACGCCCCACAGAATGGGGCACTTGAATTTCTGCGGTTGAATAAAGACCGACCGTTCTTCCTCTACTACGCCACCTGGCTCGTCCACGCGCCGCTCGTGATGCGAAGCGAGCCGCTGCTGCGGAAGTATGAAAAAAAGCTCGGGGTCACCCTGACCGAGGAGCACAAGACCTCCTGGAAGCAGCCAGGCCAGACAAACCCGTTTTACTGCGCCATGGTCGAGCAGTTTGACTACTACATGGGGCAGATCTTTGACTTCCTGGCGTCCACGCCGGATCCGCGATGGCCGGGGCACATGCTCGCAGAAAACACCTACGTGATCCTTTCGTCAGACAATGGCGGCATGGAGGGGAGCCGCGACGAAATTTACACCGACAACGCCCCGCTCGATCGGGGCAAGATTTCGCTGCACGAGGGCGGTACCCGGGTGCCCCTGATTATTGCCGGGCCCGGCATTCCGCAGAACGTGCAGACGCAGGTCATGGTCAACGGACTCGACTTCTATCCCACCATTCTCTCTCTCACCGGGGCAACACCGCCGAAGGGCAAACGCTTTGATGGCTGTGACCTCGCTCCGCTGCTGACAAGCGATCCGACTGATCCGCTGCTCGTGAAAGATACTGATGGCAAGGCACGCGACACGCTCTTCTGGCACTTTCCACAGTCGGAGACCTCCTCAGCCATTCGAGTCGGTGACCATAAACTCTTCCGCCGTTACCGGCCCGGTGGCTGGACGTCGACGGTCTACCAGCTGACCGACTCAACCGCAGGGCAGCCAGAACGGGTCGATCTCGAAGAGCAACACAACCTCGCGGCCGACAACCCAGCGCTGCAACAAACACTTGATGCCCGGCTCTCAGCCCTGATCACAACCAGCGGTGGCCGCCTTCCGTATGGCAACCCCAAGTCCAAGCGACAGTTGCCCCACCAGCAGCAGGCGCCGTCGATTTTGTCTCATGAACGCGTTGGTCATAGCGTCCAGATCACCTATCGAAACAACGGCTCGAAGCTGGCCTTCGCCGACATCATCTATTCGCCCAACGACGGCCGTGAATGGCTGCGGCTGGCTGCTGAGATTCGTGATGACCGCACCGTCACGGCCGAGCTTCCGCCCGAAGCGACCCACTACTTCATCAATCTCGTGGATGAGCACAATTTTCTCGTGATCGATCCGCCAGTCGATCGAACGACTCTGACACGGAAGGAGCTTGCGTTTGCCGATGTGGCGTACAAGACAGGCGGGGCTCGTCCGGATGAACAGGCATCGGGGCGACGACGCAAGCCGGCGGTCGCGGCCGACTGACCGGCCGTAGGTTCACGGAATACTTCCGGCAAGCTTCCATTGCCGGCTCCCCATCCGCGTGGTATGTTTGGGATATTCGGATGTGATGCAGGCATTCCCAGAGCAAGTGCGAGCTTGCTTCTACGGCATTGCCGCGATCGCCATCTCTCGATGCGACTGTGTTACGCAGGGCTGCCGATCGGCGGCTGAAACAAAGCGAAAACACCTTCTTGCCGGGCAGCCAACGATCCATCGCCGGGATCCGGTGTGTTCCGTCAGCCTGACGGCACCGAGCTACCCGCCCTCCGCCCACCCTGTTCGCCAGTTGCAACGCCGCTCTGCGGGGTTGCTGCCGCGAACATCCTGAAAGCATGCCTTGATGATGAACCCAACCTCTGCACCGTCTCAAACCTTCGCCGACCTCGGGCTTGCTCCTGAGCTGCTCCGCAGTCTCGCCGACGAGGGCTACGCCAGCCCAACGCCAATCCAGGCAGCAGCCATTCCTCAGGTGCTTGCCGGTCGCGACCTATTCGGCTGTGCCCAGACCGGCACCGGCAAGACCGCCGCTTTTGCCCTGCCACTGATCCAGCGGCTGCGGGCCGATGCCCGCAAGCCCGGGCCCCGGCGGTGCCGCACGCTCGTGCTGGCGCCGACCCGGGAACTGGCTGCCCAGATCTATGAAAGCTTTGTGGCTTATGGCCGGCATGCCCAGCTGACTGCTGCTGTGATCTACGGGGGTGTCGGCCAGCACCGGCAGGCCAAGGCCATGCTGCCTGGAGTCGATGTGCTGGTGGCCACCCCGGGCCGACTGCTGGACCTGATCAATCAACGGCTGGTCGATATCCGGAGCGTCGAGTACCTCGTCCTCGACGAGGCTGACCGGATGCTCGACATGGGCTTCATCCACGACATGCGGCGGATTGTTGCGATGCTGCCTGAGCAGCGGCAGACGCTGTTTTTCTCGGCGACCTTGCCGACGGCGGTGCGGGAGCTGGCCGACACCATGCTCCGCGACCCATTGGAAGTGAAGACCACGCCCCGGTCGACACCGGCGGAGACCGTCGAGCAGTCGGTCTACTTCGTGCCCAAGCGAGAAAAAAAACCGCTGCTGATCAGGCTGCTGCAAGAGGAAGCGACCGGCCGGGTCATTGTCTTTGCCCGCACCAAGCACGGGGCCGACAAGCTCCAGCGGGATCTCACCAAGGCCGGGATCACCACCGCGGCCATCCATGGCAACAAGTCGCAGTCCCAACGGGAGCGGGCGTTGGCGGCTTTTAAGTCGACCCAGCCCCCGGTGCTGATTGCGACCGACATTGCCGCCCGGGGTATCGACGTGGATGAGGTGGCCCATGTGATCAATTATGAGCTGCCCCACGAGCCTGAAACCTACGTTCACCGCATCGGTCGTACCGGCCGGGCCGGCCAGACCGGGGCCGCGGTCAGCTTCTGTGACCACGACGAGCAGCCCCGGTTGGTGGCCATTGAACGGCTGCTCCGGCGGCCCATTCCCGCCCGCAACGACCGGTCGGCCGCCCCAGAGCCAGCGGCGGCTGACTCGCCCGGAACCAGCCGGCACCGGCGACGACCAGCCCGTGCCGGCAGCTCAGCCCACGCTGGGAACCGTGCCCGCCGCAGCAGTGGAGCAGCCGGCAAGAGGCCCCGGCGTTCACCCCCGGCAACGCCGGCAGACCGGGTGGCCGGGGGCTCCCGAGCAGCACCGCCAGCCATCCCGCCAGCGGCTGCCAATTCCGGCCGCAGCCGCCGGCATCGCCGAGCACTTTGATAAAACCTGGTGGGACGGCTGTTGGGCCCCTGGCGGCCAGTTGCGGCATCGGGCAACCGCTGACAGCTCGAGTCAGCGGTGCAGCATCCTTCATTTCTATGATTCGTCAGTCGGTTGCTGTCACGAAAGCAGTCAAAGACCAGCAAGCCTCTGCAGAACATCAGTGATGGACACCCTTCCCTGCCATGTATTCGTCTACGGCACGCTGCGACCACTCCTGGCGACGGGGGAACCCCGCTTGCTGGTCGAGGCCCTGCGGAATGACGGTCCAGCGATTGTGCAGGGCCAGCTGTTCGATCTCGGCGATTATCCCGGTCTGGTTGCAGGGCCGGGAACCGTGCACGGCGACCTCCTGGTGGTCGATATCGCTGATCAGCTGGCCGCCCTCGATGCGTATGAGGAATGCGACCCCCCGAGCCCACTGTTCAAACGCGAACGGACCACCGCTTGGCGGCCCGACGGCAGCCTGCTGGCCGTCTGGGTCTACCGTTACTGTCTGTCAGTCGCTGACGCGGAGCCGATTGCCGGGGGTGATTACGCCCTTCACAGGCAACACCACTCACCATGCAGTGACCGACCGGAATGAAGGGGCATGAACGGCCCGGCGGTCGTGCCGCCTTTTCAGGCATTGTTTTGTGACACTGCTCGGTTTCCGGGCGGCTAGCGAAAACCGCTTGCAAAGGAAACCCCAATTTTTAAGATGCAGAGGAGATTGATTTGGATGGCACGCCATTTGCCTCTTTGTCATCAACGCCTGAAGCATTTCAGACACCGACCAGGCGGCTGCATCCTGCCAGATCAACCGGGTTCATTCGAGCCCGGCAGGTTGCGGATCGATGTCGTGTCGTCCTGTAGTCGACAGGCTCCACGTTTCCACCCCTCTTGAAGTAAGGACACGCTTCAGTCATGAGCACGAAGACGAAACTTGAGTACATCTGGCTCGACGGCTACAAGCCCACGCAGAGCCTGCGTTCGAAGACCCAGATTCGGAAGGACTTCGGTGGCACCCTTGAAGAATGCCCGATGTGGTCTTTCGATGGCAGTAGCACCCAGCAGGCGTCAGGCGGTGACTCTGACTGTCTGCTGAAGCCGGTTGCCATCTATCCCGACCCCGGCCGTAAGGATGCCTACCTCGTGATGACCGAAGTGCTCAATGCCGACGGCACGCCGCACGAGTCGAATGGTCGGGCAACCATCGATGACGATGACGATACCTTCTGGTTCGGCTTCGAGCAGGAATACTTCCTGTGGTGCACCAAGAACAACAACCCGCCGGGCTTCCCCGCTGGTGGCTATCCGAAGCCGCAGGGCCCCTATTACTGTTCGGTTGGTGCCAACAATGCCCATGGCCGGGCTTGTGTCGAAGAGCATCTTGATGCCTGCCTCGAGGCTGGCCTGAATGTCGAGGGCATCAATGGAGAGGTGGCCGCTGGTCAGTGGGAGTACCAGATTTTCGCCAAGGGAGCGAAGGAAGCGGGCGACCAGATTTGGGTGGCCCGCTACCTGCTCGAACGAATTGGTGAAAAATATGGTTATTCCATCGAGTTGCATCCCAAGCCGCTCGGCAAGCTTGACTGGAACGGCTCGGGCATGCACGCCAACTTCTCCAATGAACTGATGCGGACATGTGGCGACAAGGAGGTGTTCATGAGTATCTGTGAAGGCTTCGGAGGCGTCATCGACCGCCACATCAGTGTCTACGGTGCTGACAACGAGCAGCGGCTGACCGGAGAGCATGAAACCCAGAGCATCGATCAGTTCAGCTACGGTGTCTCAGACCGGGGTGCATCGATCCGCATTCCGGTTGGGACCATCGAGAATGGCTGGAAGGGTCGTCTCGAGGACCGCCGGCCGGCCTCCAATGCCGACCCGTACAAGGTCGCTGCCGCCATCATCAAGACGGTCAAGGAAGCCGTCAGCACGGCGGCTGTCTGAGCTGAAGCCCCACAGTTGACACCCACGAACAACCTCCCGGGGGCCACCGGTGCCCGGGAGGTTGTTTTATGCCTCGTACTCAATCTCGCGGAGGGCCTCGAGCATCTGTCGCATCGTCTGAAACCGATCGGCCGGGTTCTTGCTGATCGCCTTCATCACCACTTGGTCGAGTGCCTTTGGAATCTGCTCCTCCGGCCGTGCGGCTGAGGGGGGCGGTGGGTGGTCGTGGATGATGTTTTCGAATGTCTCTTGAATCACCCGGCCACGAAAGGGCTCGCGGATGGCCGCCACCTCGTAGAGCACGACGCCAACGCTGAAAATGTCGCTCCGCTCGTCGACTGTCGCCCGGTTGACATTGACCTGCTCTGGCGACATGTAAAGCGGGGTACCGGGGCGATCACCCGCCAAGGTGAGGGCCTGCACGTGCTGCTGCTGGCTGGCCACCAGTGGATGGGCTGGTGCATCATCCGGCTGGCCCCAGACCTTGGCGACCCCCCAGTCGAGCAGAATGACTTCGCCAAAGTTGCCCACCCAGATATTCTCCGGCTTGATGTCTCGGTGAATCACGCCCCGGGCGTGGGCATACATCAAGGCGAGGCCCGCCGTGGCCACAATCTCCACTCGCCGTCTGAGGGGGAATTCCGTGATCGCCTCTGGAACCGCGAGGGCCACCCGCTTGAGAATTTCAAACAAATTTTCACCGGAGACCCGCTTCATGGTGAAGTAGAGCCCCTGCTGGCGGTCGCGGCCGATCTCATACACCGGTACAGTGTTGGGATGCTGCAGTTGTGCCGTCACCCGAGCCTCCCGCAGCAGCCGACGATTCTCCTGCCGATCCATCTGAAACTGCTTCAGCAACGACTTCATCACGACGGTGCGGCCGGTGATCTGATCGAAGCAGGTTTGCAACACTGCCGAGCCACCTCGGGCCATCTCCCGGAAATTCGTGTACTTGTCGATCCCTTCCGGCAGTGTCTTCGGCAGTTTGTAGTCGGTCGCAGAGAGAAGAATCGGGCTGTGGCTTTCGGCAGGCTGAGGCATGGAAAATCTCGTCGCAATGGAAGTCTCGTCCGCAGGATCGAGGATTGTAGCTGGCTGATGGTCACGGGAGCGAGGAAGCCCGGGTTCCCTTGCCCCAGCTGGTCACGGGCGGCACTCAGCGACCACTTTTTGCCGTTCGGCAGGGGATTTCCTGATTTCTGCGGGTGATGCCAATTTCTTACTCGCCGCCGGCTTGTCGCGGGCATAGACTCTGGGCAGTTTCTGGAACGCTACTCCCGGCCGCTCTGGCGGCCATGTCCCGAAAGGACCACCCAATGCTTTTCCGTGCTCTTGGATTTGCCGCAGCAGTCGCCTGCTGCCTGACCGTTGCCCGTCCCGCTGTCGCAGGCTGCGGCACCTGCGATAAGACGGTTGTTGAAAATGCCGCCAACAACGCCGACTTCAGCACGCTTGTCGCCGCCGTCAAGGCTGCCGGGCTCGCCGAAACGCTTTCTGGCAGCGGCCCCTTCACCGTCTTTGCCCCGACCAATGCCGCTTTCGCGAAGCTGCCAAAGGGCACGGTCGAAGATCTGCTGAAGCCCGAAAATAAGGCCAAGCTGGTCAAGATTCTCACCTACCATGTCGTGCCGGGCAAGGTGATGTCGAAGCAGGTGGTCAAGCTCGACAAGGCCAAGACCGTTGAGGGCTCCGAAGTGGCGATCGCCGTCACCGGCGGGACCGTCACTGTCGATGGCGCCAAGGTTGTCAAGGCTGACATCAATTCGAGCAACGGCGTGATCCATGTGATCGACACCGTGATTCTGCCCAAGGACTGAGGCAGCGTTGGGCTGTAACGCCTGCTGCTCATCAGATCCCGTTCCGTGGAAAGCCGCCGGCCGTCGTGCCGGCGGCTTTTTTTGTGCCAAAGAAAGTGATGTCGGTTATTCGCTTGCTGACGAACGAATGACTTTGATTTGTTCCAGCAGATAAAGTCCCTGCCGGGATGCACCGAGGGTGATCTTGTTGGTGCCGAGATCATCCACGATGCCGAACGAATCTTCAGTTGCCGCGACGGCCGCCTGCCGGACAACGAAGCCAGTGGCATCTTCACCGGGCTGGAGGCGTTCGAAGTGATGGCGGTACTCAACCGGCAGGCAGACGGCCGCAAAATCACCAGCCTGCCCCCGCTCGACAGCAAGAACCGGCCGGTGTTCGTAGACGGTCCGGCCAGCCTCACCCACCGGCGGTCCATCGCGGAGCAGCTGAGCTGGCAGCAGGGCCGCCCGCGGTGGACCGACCACCACGACGACCGGCTCCGAAGCTCCCGCCAGCTGAAGCTGCAGTCGCCCGGCCGGCTGTTCTTCTGCGACCGGGTCAATCTGGTAGCGGCACAGGCAGGCGTCGCCCGTGGCCGGCATGACGAGCCCCTCCGGCCCAATGAGTGTCCGCCGCCGCAGATCGCCGCTGATCGAGTCCTGCAGCAGGACGCTGTGGGTGACCTGCTGCTCCACCCCGACGATCGCCCGCCACTGCCACGACTTTTCCGGGGTGTCCGCCGCAACCAGCCCTGCCGTGAGCCAGCAACTGCCGGCCACGATGGCGGCAGCGAATTGAAAAAAAACCGGGGAGAACCGCGTGTGCTGCTGCATCTGATCACTCCTGTCCGCGACGCGAAGGGCATTCAGCATCAGAGTGGTAGCTGAACGGCTTGCAAAAGCCCCTTTAGCAGCCCACTATGGTACCTCACCGACATGCAGGCCGGTACATCTTCAGGCATTCCCGCAATCGGTCCGGGTGTTCATCACCCCGCGGCCGGTGTGTTGCGGGAGGCTTCGGGCGCACGATGACCCGTGGCAGCAGCCGTCACAAGACTTCAGGAGGACGTTGTGGATCAGTGGCATGCCCAGCCCATTTGTCGCCCCCGAGTCGCTGACAAATCGTACCGTTTTGGTGACCGGTGCTTCCGGCTTCATCGGGACCCATCTGGTCGAGCATCTGCTGCGACAAGGCTGTGAGGTCCGCTGCCTCATTCGGCCGACCACCCCGGCAACCCACCTGTTGCGGCCCAACGTGGTGCGGGTTTCCGGCAGCCTTACGGCTCCCGAGAGCTATCGCCGAGCGGTCGCAGGCTGTGATGTGGTCTTTCACTTGGCGGGGCTGGTCGCCTCCCGCCACCCCACTGACCTGATGACAACCAACGGGCAGGGGACCGCCCGGCTCGCCGAGGCCTGCGCCGACCGGCCGAACCCACCAACCCTCGTGGCGGTTTCGAGCCTGGCTGCGGCGGGACCACCCCGGCAGGATCGAAGTTTTCGTGATGAGACCGATACACCGCACCCCGTCTCGCACTACGGCACGAGCAAACGGGCCGGGGAGATTGAACTGCAGAAGCGCGCCGGGCAGTTGCCGATCACTATTGTTCAGCCCGGCATCGTCTATGGTGCCCGCGACCGGAAGATCGCCGCGATGTTCAAGGCCATCGCCCGCAGTGGCATCCACTTTGTTGTCGGCTTTCAAACGCCACGGCTGTCACTGATTCATGTCGATGATCTGGTGCAATTGCTGATGCTGGCAGCTGCTTCCGGAGAACGGCTCGACAGCCATGCTGCTGGAGAATATTCACCCTCCGGCTACTACCTTGCCTGCGACGACGGGGCCCATCCAACCTACTGGCAACTGGGGCAGCGGGTTGCTCGGGCACTCGGCCGCCGGGTGCTCGTCTGGCCTCTCCTGAGGCCGGTTGGCTGGTCGGTCGGGGCGCTCGCGGAATGGGCCGCAAGCCCCGGTGCTGTGCTGTCGCGAGACAAAATCCGGGAAGCGACCGTCCCCAGCTGGGCCTGCTCGGCAGCCAAGGCCCGCAGCCGGCTCGGCTTCCGGCCGGCCATGCCACTGGACGCCCGGCTGCGGCAGACCGCCACCTGGTTCTCCGAGCATGGCTGGCTGTGAAGCAACCCCGGTCATGACGCCCGCCTCGGCACGAGCAATGCCTTGAGCAGCGGCCCAACAATCAGATAGGCCAGCAGCATGGCCACAATCCGCACGGCATAAATGACGAGCAGGGTCGGCTGCTGCCCCGCCAGAGCAGCACGAACCATCCCCAGGCCCAGCAAGTGTCCGGCAATGGGACAGAGCACGAAGTAGATCAGGATCAGCAGCAAGATTCGCATCAGTGGCATACCCGGGGTGACGAAGCCTAGAATTTCAGCGCAATCACGAGGAGGCTGTCATCATGACCACACGATACAACCTCGACCGGCTTGAGCGGCTGATTCACCGCCCGGTGTCGTCCCGGCCTGACTGGCTGAAGCATGCCCGCGAAGATGCCGAAGAACTGCTCTGGCTGGCCCACCGAGCCGGCGATGACCAGAACTTCGATCGACTGCTGGAACTTGAGGAGGATGCAGCGGCCTTGATCGAGCAAATCGAAAGCCGCATGGAGCAGGGTGCCTAGCCAAAACAGCGGGGGCCGGTTCGCTGGCAGATTGCGGCCAACGAACCGGCCCCGCGTGGATTACTCGGCCGGATTTGGGTCACTGCCGGCGGGTGAAACTGACCGGGTTCACTCGCTGGTCCTGACCACGTGCGGCACACCGCAGCGATCCCAGCGAATTTTGGCCTCGAAGCCACAGCAGCAGTACTCGACCCTGGTCACCCCCTTGCCGATCAGAGCACAGCGGGTCGAAATGGCCGGCGTCTCACAGACGCAGCACTCCGGCACACAAAGCGTGACGGGGACAGGGCAGCCATCGCAGGGGCTGCAGATCATCAGGCAGACTTCCACCTTCGGCGGCGGCGGGCAGCAGTCTTTGCCTCGGTGGCAGAACAGTCCGGCATCGGCCGGCAGACTCCAGAACCCGGCGGCAACAACCGCGAGGGCAACGAGGAAATGCTTCATGGTCGTCATGCGAGGGTCTCCTTGACGAAAAACAGGGTTGGGCAAGTAAGGCCGATCTTACCAATAACGAAGAGTTTGATTCGGAAAAACCGCTACGCAAGGGCCGGCTTCGTCAGACGAGACGTCAATTTTTCCACACGAGGCCGTCTTCAGACCCCGTCCAATTCCCAGCCTTCACGATAAACCCGGCTGACAAACTGGTTCACCTCAGGCACATTCGGGCTCTTGAGGGCCTTGGCGTCCCACTCAATCCGCGTCCCTGCGCCTGCCCGGAGGGCCAGATTGCCGATCAGAATGGTCTCGGTGAGCCGCCCGGCATAACCGAAGTTGGCCATCGTACCGGGCTCATACTCACCCTTGATCGTGCTGACGAACTCCCACTTCTGCCGCTGATCGCCACCCCCCTTGAAGGGAATCCTGGGCAGGGTCTGGGCCGGCTTCTTGAATTCGGTGAATTCACCTTCGGGCAGCAGGAAGTAGCGGGCCCCGTAGTCGTCCGGAGAGAACAGCATTCCCTTGCTGCCAACCAGAACGGCACCGCTGGTCTTGCGTTCCCCTTCCCGCTGCTTGGCGACCCGTTTCTGGAACGACTCAGGCAGTTGGCTGATGATGCTCTCAGGCGGGAGCGCCCCACCGTCATACCAGTGGAACTTGCAGGGGGGCAGACCGTCACGGGCGGCAAACTCAAAGAGCAACTGTGAGCTTTCCGGATAGGTTTCCCCCTCAAACAGGCCGGGGTTCTGCACGGCCGTCACCGCCTCGGCATCAAACAGTTTGAGGGCCATGATCGGCATATTCGTGGTATGGCAGGCCATGTCACCAAGAGCCCCGGTACCGAAGTCCACCCAGCCCCGCCAGTTGAAGGCGTGGTAGGCGCCCTTCTTGAACGGCCGCATTGGCGCCGGCCCGATCCAGGCATCCCAATTGAGATTCTCGGGCACCGGATCTTCTCCAGCGGGTCGGCCCTTGCCCTGCGGCCAGACCGGCCGGTTGGACCAGATATGAACCTCGGTGACATCACCGATGGCCCCGCTGCGAATCACCTCGACCGCTTCCCGCAGGCCGTCTTCGCTGGTGCCCTGATTGCCCATCTGAGTGACGACACCCATCTGTTCAGCGGTTTCCCGCATCAGCCGGGCCTCGCGGATCGACCAGGTCAGCGGCTTCTGGCAATAGATGTGCTTCTTCATCCGCATCGCCTTCACCGCCGCAGCTGCATGGGTATGGTCCGGCGTGCTGACCGTGACGATGTCAATTTTTTCGCCCAGGGCATCGAGCATCTCGCGGAAGTCGGTGAACTTGCTCGCTTCGGGAAACTCCCGCGCCTTTTTCTCGAGGGTGCCTCCATCGACATCGCAGAGACCGAGGATTTTCACCCCCTGCTCGGCGATATGGCTGGTGTCACTGCCCCCCTTGCCACCAACTCCGATGCAGGCAGCAGCAAGCCCCTGCAGGGCGGAGTCATCAGCCCGCAGCAACGGGCTGGTGCCTGACCAGAAGCCGACGCCGGCTCCAAGGGCAGCGGTCTGACTGAGAAACTGACGGCGAGAAGGGCGGAGTGGCATGGGGAAATTCCTCGGAGGTGATTGGGTGTGTTGATGCTGGAGCTGCCCGGTAGGCAGAGCCACCTCAGGGCGACGAGGTCGTAAGCGGACCGGTTGTTCCCATGATCATGTCACAGTAGTCTCGGTTCCGTTTCTCCGTTCGAGCATATCACCCAACTCGCCGAGATCGCAAAATGAAGCCCGCGAAGCTGTGTTTATGGCTGGTTTTTCTGTTTGTCATCGGCCCGACCAGTCTGTCGCCTCAGCCGGCTCAGGCGGGAGCCACCGAAACGCTACGAGCCACCGGCTGCCCAATCAAACAGGCTGAGGACGGCGGCATTGTTGCCGTCGATCTCAGCGAACGACCTATTGACGACGCCCTCGTCGATGCGCTCGCTGCGCTTCCCAAACTCTCGGTGCTGCGGCTGCGGCGAACCGCAATCACCGACGCCCAGCTGCAGCGGCTGACGGGCCTTCCGCTGCGGATGATCGACCTGCGAAACACCAACACCACCGACCGGGGGTTGGAGTCACTCGGGAAGATTCCGTCACTGGTCGATATTCAGCTGGAGAAAACCAAGGTCACCGACACCGGGCTGGAAAACCTGGCCGATCTGAAGCTCAAAAGCTTCAACGTCAACTACTGCACCAGCATCAGCAATCGCGGCCTGGCGGTACTGGCAGCAATGCCGTCGATTGAGCAGCTTCAGCTCGACTACACCAACATTGATGACACCGGAATGGCCGGCCTGGCCGGTGCAAGCCGACTGAAGCGGCTGCGGATTCGGGGCCTCGACGTGACCGGTGCAGGTATCGCCCACCTTGCCAAGCTTGAGAATCTATCACGGCTCAACCTCCGGGATACCTCGCTTGACGATGCCGGCCTGGCGGTGATTGCCACCCTCCCGAAGCTCGACTGGCTCGACATCAGCGAGTGCCGACTGGCCACACCGGCCGGCATTGCTCAATTAGGCAAAGCCGCCACGCTCACTTACCTCGACCTCTGGGAGACAAAAACCGACGACGAAACGCTTGCCGCATTCGGTGGGCTGACAAAGCTCAAGCTACTCAATCTCAAGGCGACTCGAATCACTGATGACGCCTTGCCAAGCCTGCTGAAGTTCACCCAGTTGGTAGAGCTCAACCTGGCCGGCACCCTGCTGACCGACGAAAGCTTCATCGCGCTCGGCAAGCTGCCGGCGCTGAAAAAGCTCAACGTCGCCAACACGAGCATCGGCTTCGACACAATCGACACGCTCGCCGAGTCGCGAGAAGGCCTCGAGGTTGTCGAGTATGAGAACTAGTTTCACGGAAAG
>CALAZQ010000506.1 GCA_937926325.1 uncultured Planctomycetaceae bacterium
GCCATTCAGGCCGCCATCCGGGGCAGGCTCACCCCTACACAAACACCGTGAAGATCCAGTAGAGGCTGCCGGAGAGCAGCATGGCCACCGGCAGGGTGAGCACCCAGGCCAGGGCGATCTCGCGAACGGTCTCGGGCTGGATGCCCGACTTGTTGGCCCACATCGTGCCGGCGACACCGGATGAAAGGACATGCGTGGTGCTCACAGGCAGGCCGAGGCCGTCGGCGAGGCCGATCGTTGAGGCTGCCACCAGCTCAGCCGCCCCACCCTGGGCATAGGTCAGGTGCGTCTTGCCGATCTTTTCGCCCACCGTCACCACAATTCGCTTCCAGCCGACGGTCGTGCCGATGCCCAGGCAGAGGGCAACACCCATGACCACCCACTCGGGCACATACTCAACCGGCTCGCCCAGCTTGCCGGAGAGGCTCATCAGGATCTTTCGCCGGTCCTCAGCCAGTGAGTCGCCGAAATAGTGCACCAACGTCCGCACCGAGGCCCCCAGTTCGACGAGGTGGGTCCGCACCTCCCACCGCTTCTCCTTGTCGATGTCGTTGAAGCTCTCGACACCATCCAGGGTCGCCACCACGTTCTGGGCCAGCGGCAGCGGATCGAGGGTCGCCAGCACGGCGTCGGCCGTGGGATAGGGATCGACCACCTGATCGACGACACTGCGGGGCTTGAAGAAGTCAAAGGTCGAATAGGGCTCGATCGTCGCCCCCATGGCTTCGTTCCGAGACAGCTCACGGCTCATCAGCCGCTCCACCCGGGTGGTGGCCAGGTGTTCTTCCTTCAGGGCGGTCATCACCTCGACAATCTTCGGATCAGACAGCTCCTGTTCGAGCGAGCGGGCCGCCTCGACCATCGCCTTGATGTCCTCACCACTCGTATTGAGGTTGAGAGCGAAGGTCGCCGGCACGATGCCGATGAGCACCAGCATGATCAGCCCCATCCCCTTCTGGCCGTCGTTTGAGCCGTGGGCAAAGCTGACGCCGGTGCAGGTGCCGATGAGCAGGGCTCTGATCCAAGTTGGTGGTGGGGCGTCCCCTTCCGGCGGCTCATAGAGCGCTTTCGACTTGATCAGCTTCTTACTCAGCAGCAGCAGCCCCGCCGCCAGGCCAAAGCCGATCAATGGCGAGAACAACAGGGCCATCATCACCTCAGAGACCTTGTGCCAGTTCAGTCCCTTGAAGACCGAGCCATGCTCGAGCCAGGCATTCATCATGCCGACGCCCATGATCGAGCCGATCAGGGAGTGCGAACTGGAGGCCGGGAGGCCGCGGTACCAGGTGGCAAAGTTCCAGATGATCGCCGCCAGCAGCAGGGCCAGTACCATCGCCAGCCCACGCCCCTTGTTGATGTTGACCAGCAGATCGACCGGCAGCAGGTGGACAATGCTGAAGGCGACGCCGATGCCACCGGCATGAACCCCGATGAAGTTCCAGAGGCCCGACCAGATCACCGCCGGGGTCGGTTTGAGGCTTTTGGTGTAGATCACCGTGGCGACGGCATTGGCGGTATCATGAAAACCGTTGATGCACTCGAAGCCGAAGGCGATGATCAGGGCCCCGACCAGCAGCACGACCTGACCGGCACTGAGCGTGCTGAAGGCGTCGAAGAGTTCCATCGGATCGCGTTCCTGCGGAAAAGCGTGAAGGCGGGCTGGACATACCCGCCAGCCTAGGCGGCACCTTTTGCGTTAGATCCCTCGAAGGTACGGCCGTCCTGACCACCACTCAAGCACCCGACGGCCTCCGAACGAAGAACTCACAATTATGCCCAACGACTAAGCTGCCTCAAATCGAACAAGATACCCGCAACGGCCGTACCATCAAGGGGCGTCGCGGAAGCGGAAGGGACAAGTCATGGCCAGAGGTGACCAGATTCGGGCCGAACGCCGCGTGATCGGCCGAGGGGTGGTCTATCAGCACCACGGCATCGACCTGGGGGACGGCACGGTCGTGCATGCCCGCCCGTTTCAGTTCGCGCGGCTGTTTCACGGTGGCAGTGTGGTCCGTACCAGTCGGGCAGAGTTTGCCGGCGGCAGTGTGATTGAGCTGCAAACGGAGCCACAGGCGGTGTTTCCGCCGGAGGAGGTCGCCGACCGGGCAGAACTTCTTGTCGGCAGCCAGGGCTACTGCCCGGTCTTTGCCAACTGCGAGCATTTTGTGTCGTGGTGTGCGACGGGGCGGACCGAAAGCCGGCAGATTGAGATCCTGGCCGATCGGCTGCGGGGCTTCGGCACCCGGATGGCCGCAGCGGTCTCGACCCATGCTGCTACTCAAGCGGTCGGGCGGCTGGCCAGTCGCAGCCTGCTGCGGGGGTCGCTGCGACTCGGCCTGCGAGGTGCATTCCCGGCGGCGGTGGTGGCCGAGGCCGCGGCAACCGCCGCCGAATGGACCGCCCATCAGGCCGGTCGCAGCAAGCGGGACAGCCGGCGGGCGGCCGAGTCGGCGGGGCTGGCCGCTTCAGCCGCGGTGTTCGCCGTGTCGGTCGCGGCCGCCGGGCCGGTGGCCATGACGGCCGCCGCCGTCGCCGGGGCCGCCACCTGGTCGGGCGGCAGCCTCGCCTCGGCAGCGGTTGGCAGGCTCGCTGCGA
>CALAZQ010000507.1 GCA_937926325.1 uncultured Planctomycetaceae bacterium
GCTGCCAGCTGGCTGTGGCGGTCCAGCGGTAGCAGGTGCCGGCATCTTCGACGACGAGTCGCAGCCAGCCGTGGGTGACGAGATTCCGCACGCTGGGATGGCGGCCGAGGATACCGGCAACACGCTCCCGGCTTGCCTCGATGATGACGGTCAGTCGCAGCGGCTCATGCTGGAGCTTCGTGCCGTCATGTACTGCCTGCCAGGGCAGTCCGGTGCGGAGATCACCACCATTGCCCTCGAGGATGCCGAACTGGCCGACCACGTCGTGGATGACCTTGTTGCCGCTGCCGAAGGCGAGGTTATCGACGGCAGAGGCAAAATATTGGAGGCCGATCCAGCTGGTCACGACCATCGGCGCGGTCATGATCAGTTCCAGTACTTTTCCTTCGGCATCTTTTGTCGGGCAATACTCATGCAGGAAGGTTCGGCCACCGAGGTTAAGTCCTGTCGTCCGGCTGCGGTCGGCAATGATGAAGGCGGCATTGCCAGCCAGCCCCCATTCGGGTCGCACCTCAGACCAGTCACGGGCTCGGAGGGAGATGGCCTTGTCTGAGTCGGTCCCCAACCGGCTGCTCCGTTCCTGTCGGGTGGCCTGCTCGGCGGCCGCAGTCCACGACTGAACCTGACCGAAGTCGCCGCGATGGGTGGCGGGGCAGCCTGTCGCCCCGAAGAATTCGATCCTGTCGGTCGTGGTGTGATGCACTGCCGCCACGAACCAGGTGTCGGCCGGAATGCTGATGCCGCGGTCGGCCAGCCCCGCCCGCACCTGAATGTCGTTCAGCAGGGCGACGGCGACACGGGCATTTGGTTCACCAGAATGGCCACCGCAGGCGCCGCAATCGTAGCCGGCTTGGTACGGGTTGTTGACCATCGAGGCGGCATGGCCGCAGACGGCGACGATTCTGGCAAACCGATCGGTCAGGCCCAGATTTCGGAGCATGCCCTCGGCCAGATCGACTCGCCGAGTGAGCGGCAGCGGGTCCTCGGCGCCGTCGAGGTCAGGGCCGAGCCGGTGCTGCTCGTCGGGCGTGAGGCCGTCGTGCCGGGGGTCGGCCACGGGTGGTGTGATGGCCAGTGAGTCGGTCAGCAGCTTGGGCAGATAGGCCAGCCCCAGTGACTCGACGAAGCTGAAGCAGGAGATGGCTGACGACTGAAAGCCTTTCCAGAGTTTGCGGCCCTTCCGCAGCAGCGTGCGGTGGTCGATGGCGGCGGCGATTCTCGGTTCGGATGCACCGAGCAGCCGCTCAAAGATCGGAAAGGCTGGCTGGATGAGTACCGGGCAGTGGGCCGGGCCATAGGCGGCTCCCAAGGGCACAAACTCCAGTGGCATGGCAAAGAACCCGGCGAACCCGCAGGTCTCGACTGCTGGGCTCTGGGCCTCAAGATGCCGCCGGTAAACCTCACTGCGGACATCGATGCAGAAGACCATCTGCAGCGTCGGCCGACCGGCCTCGGCCGGCTGTTTGACCGAAGCGATCTCGGCGAGCAGTTTGCGGCGATAGCCGACCTCGCTCGCGACCTGCAGCAGGTAGCGGGCGAGCACTGCCGGTGCCGGCGCAGGTGGTTCGGAATGGTCTGGAACCAGCCCCTGTGGCAGATCGGACAGACCAGTCGATTCAGCCAACGCAACATCACAGGCCAGCCGGATGGCGAGCAGGCCGGTCAGGTCATCGGCAACGGGTGGCGGCTCCTCCGCATGCCAGCCGAGATAGCGGATGAAGGAGGCCCAGCCGGCAACGGAGAAGAGTTCGGCCAGCAGGAACCGCTCGACGTGTGCCTCAGGAATCGCCAGCCTGACCAGCAGGTCTGCGATCGCCTCAAGTGGGTCGTTCGGGAGGGCAGCGACGAGTTGCCGGAAACCACGAATGCCGAGCTGGTCGAGCCGGCGGCTGTACTGGGCCCGCTGCTGCCAGGCCTCGTAGAGGGGCAGGCCCAGCCACGGACTCTGCCAGCTGGCCTGACCACGGTCGAAGTGGGCGGCACAGTGCCGCGAAATATCGGTGATGATGTGACTGTTCCAGCGGGTGCCCAGTTGCTCATCGACCCGCTCCGACACCGTGCGGTACCGCCGTTCGGCGGCCGGATCCGCGGGATCTTCGTTCAGAAGCTCCAAGCAGTTGGCAACGGTAAGTCCCCCAAACCAGTCAGCATGTTCCTCGCGGCACTCTGCCAGTGCGGTCTCGAGGTCGGCCGGCGTGATTTCCTCGGTGGTCAGCCGCTGACGAAACCAGTCGGCTGTCGGCAGGATGTCGCAGACGCGGACATCAGCCAGGAGCTGACGGGCCACCAGAAACGGCCGGTCGGCGAGTCCGAGAAAGGGATTGACCGCCACATAATCAGCCAGCGGCCAGAGTGGCGGGACAACCGCCTCGAGCGCGGCCAGATGGGGCACCAGTTGCTCGGTGGTGAGTCTGCCTGCGGCACCATTGGCAGCAGCTTGTTCTGGCGGGGTGGCGTTGTTCATCTGCATCCTGCAGGGAGGGAAAAGCGGAGAAGCGAAGGCGTGCCTGATCAGGAGACAGCGGCCGGCTGTCCGTAGAACCAGCCGGTGATCCGGCGGAACGGGATGTCGAGGTAAAAGCCGTTGTTGGCATGGACGTAGAAGACCTGCACCCAGGGCAGGTGAGCGAAACTCTGGATGAAGTTCTGGACAA
>CALAZQ010000508.1 GCA_937926325.1 uncultured Planctomycetaceae bacterium
GTGTAGGTCAGCGGAAAATAGTCGGGCCCATCCGGCTCGACCCAGATGGCGGCCAGGCCGCCGAGTGACCCCGACTGCACCATCCAGTTGTCGGTCACCAGCACACTGTCGTCCCACAAAAACTCTCCGTGGTAGACCGGCGAATAAATCCACGCCGTGGCCAGCACCAGCACCGCCCCCCGCAGCAGGGCACCTCGCAGCGACGTTGAGGAAAAAGCAAGCGACTTCACACGCACACCCTTGGAGCCCGCCGAGTTGGTCAAAGGCGGGCTGCTGATTTCATCCCACCATTCTACAGGTCGGTGGTTGCGCAAAAGGTGTCAGGTTGAGCAAAACGCCTCAGCGCTCTTTTCCCAGGCACTTTCCCGGATGAAATCACCTGCTTCGTTCCTGTGCGGAGAAGAGTCCTGACCGCCGTCAACGCTCGAGCTTTCTCGGGTGATACCTACAGTGGAGAACCCCCCCTGCCCCAACGATTCAACGGCATCGCGGGTACAGCATCTCTCCCTCCGTGCCCTAATCCACAAGCGGGCGGCCCATGCACTGAACATGCGTGTTATTGCCGGCAGTCCGCCATTGAGCGAGCCCTTTTCATGAGCGATCCAGCGGTTCTCAGGCTTATTACGGAACGTGTCAATGACTTTGAGACACCTGCGGCACAAATTTACTGTCGCGGGGTAGCTCCAGTGTGCGGATGTGCGGCCGGTTCTCAGGCGGGTTGATCCAGACTGCCTCGGCAGGCGTGAGCGGCCCCGGTGGACCATGGTCGAACCGTTCCCGGGTGACGGGAGTGCGCGGGTGCCAGCACATGGCCCAGCGCCTCGATGGCGGCCGTCCAGCACCTGCCGGCGTTGCTCACGGCTCAAGGCGAGAGGCGGTGCCGCCCGTCGCCTGGGTGTATCGGTCGCCTCGGGCGAGCGGTGTCGATAGACCGTCGCTCTCGGCCTGCCGATGGCCTCGCAGGCGACGGACGTCACCACTGCCGGTGATAGCTCCTCGACCGCTCTCATGGCTCTTTCACGTAGTCGTTTGGCGGCAGCTCTATTCCCGGAATCTCGGCATCGAACCGCGGCCGTCCGGGCATCTCCGGCACGGCCGGATCGAGCCGCGGCCGCCCGCTGCTGCCTCCTCGTGCCCCGGCCCGTCCCGCCCCGTCGGCTGCCGCGGTGGTGGTTGTGCTGTGCGCACACTATTCAACTACTGTGTCTCAAACTCGAAAAAGCCTGGCGTGGAAAAAGACCGGATGAGCTAGTCCCGTAGAATGACCACCCGCTACTCTTTCAGAGCGCCTCCGTTTCATGATGCAAGAGCAATAAGCTTTATCAATCGTTTGGCTTACAAGACTATTATAAGTTACCAGTTATTGATAATATCATGCAATGAGTATCCGTAACATGAGAGGAAATGCATAGGCGCTCATAGTGAAGTAATCTACAATGCGCTCCAGCTCCGAAAAACAGGCACTGCATTGCCGCTGCTACAAACACATCCTGAACAAACGTTTCGGCTTTCGATCGTGGTTCCCACGTACCGCGAAGCAGAGAACCTGCGTCAACTTAGTGAAACGATCCGTGAGGTTCTCGATCAGCAGCAAATCGACTATGAACTTCTTGTTGTCGATGACAATAGCGATGATGGCACGGAAGCGATCGCAAAAGAGCTGGTCGCTGAAGGGCATCCATTGCGGCTCATCATCAGGACAGAGGAGCGTGACTTGAGCACTGCGGTGCTGTGCGGCTTCGATGAAGCCACCGCCACCACCTTGCTGTGCATGGACGCCGACCTCAGCCATCCTCCGTCCGCGATCCCATCCATGCTGGAGACAATTGAGCAAGGTGCAGAATTTGTTATTGGCAGTCGATATGTCGCCGGCGGCAGCACTGAAGAAGGCTGGGGATTGTTTCGCTGGCTGAACAGCAAAGTAGCAACGCTTCTGGCCAGGCCTTTTACATCGGCGAAAGACCCGATGGCGGGCTTTTTTGCCCTCCCCCGGCACGTTTACGAACGGGCGGACACACTGAGTCCTCTTGGCTATAAAATCGCCCTCGAGCTGCTGGTCAAGTCCAAGGTCCGACAGGTCGAAGAAGTCCCGATTCACTTTTCCGATCGTGCGCGAGGCCAGAGCAAACTGAACCTTAAAGAGCAGCTGAATTACCTCGTCCATTTGAAGCGACTGGCGGATTACAAGTTCGGCAACTTCTCGAGACTCCTCCAGTTCAGCGCCGTCGGCACAAGTGGCATGGTCGTGGACCTTGGTTGCTATGCACTAATGCTAAAACTTGGAGCCTCCATCGCTTTTGGGCGAGCCGTCGCCATCTGGATCGCAATGAGTTGGAACTTGTCCCTGAACCGCCATGTCACTTTCCAGGAATCGCGTAGTCAAAATGCCTGGCTACAAGATCCACCGATCGTAGCGTCATGCCTGCTCGGGGCCATTCTGAACTGGTCCACCAATTGGATCCTTGTAAGACATGTGGAATGGTTTTCCAATCACCTTTACGTCGCCGCCCTGAGCGGCATCCTCGTCGGCACACTGAGCAATTTTCTGATCTCTAGTGACTCGGTCTTTGGCATGAAAAACATCAGCGACTGACGAATAGATAATCCACTCCAGCAACGAAGTGGGAGTCGAACTTGGCAACAAGCAAACGTTCGTGCAACATTCTTTCTGTAAATCCGGCATGGGGCCTGGTCGAAGCGAGCGTAGCGAGTTGAGATCACGCCCCATACCGGCGGCCAATTTGCAAAGGTGGATCATCGGGGCTTTCTTGCAAGTGTCTAAAGCCAACAAGAAAGGATCCTGCGATGACCCACCACACCAAACCCGCATCTACAGAAAAGGGGTTGGTTTATCAACGCACCGAGTTGACGCTGAACCAAGACACGACGACACCGGCAGTGGCACGCACAGCAGGTCGCCCCGGTCGCTTTCGATTATCTCGCTCAGGCCCAGCTGCCGCAGCATGGCCTCAAGGCCGGCCCCCCGGTCGTCATAGCCGGCCCGATTCACATAGATCGCGGCAAAGCCCCGCTGCTGCAGCATCGCCATCGCCTGGCGGACGTTCGCTTCATAGAGCACGGTGGCCTGCTGCTGGTCACCCCGCTGGGCCCCGCGGAACAGCTGCCGCTCAACCTCACGCTGCCACCGCAGGGCATCGCCGCCGGCCCCGCTGGAATAGTGCAGGTTGTGGCTGTAGAGATAGGGCCGGGCGTGATGCGAGCTGGGAATTTTCGGCCGGCCCGGCCCGCCGAGCACCGGCAGCTGAAACACCATCGGCTTGCTACCGTCGGCTGCCGGCGGCAGCGCCGCCTCCATGGCCGCGACGAAACTCTCGCGGCTCGGGAAGGGGTATTC
>CALAZQ010000509.1 GCA_937926325.1 uncultured Planctomycetaceae bacterium
ATCATGTCGCCCCGACTCACGAAAGCTCCTTGGAAACAAGGGGCTTTCGGCGTTTCTGGGCCGAGCGGCGGGCAGGGCGGAAACTCGCTGGCGCTACGCTGGGGCAACTCC
The DNA here is from genome assembly GCA_937926325.1 of uncultured Planctomycetaceae bacterium. Taxonomy (GTDB): domain Bacteria; phylum Planctomycetota; class Planctomycetia; order Pirellulales; family UBA1268; genus UBA1268. The sequence continues at coordinate 112 of CALAZQ010000509.1, forward strand.
GGGGCAATTCACGGGCCTTGACCGGCTGACACCCCCCGGGGAGGGTAAGTAATACACGTCGACCTTGCCACGCTGACATCAATATGAGGATCTTTCGGCACTCCGCTAATTCGCCGAAAGGGAGATGCGGTTCCTCCGAGCAACGACCGCGAGCAAACTGTCGGCCAACTGTGAAACTTCAAAACCTGCCCTCAACATTCTTTGAGCCATGCTGAATCTGCAGAAGTTCTTCGGTGATACTCGGCGACAGCTTCGCCGCGCAGTTCCTCCAGCAACGTTCTGCGGCGTGCAGTTGGCATTGGCGTATCAGCTTGCCCGGGGGATCGCAGGCAGCCTCGTCCAGATCGGCGCCTGCGACGGAACAGCGGGTGATCCGATTAGCCAGTTTGTTCGCCGGGGCGTCATGCGGGCGGTACTGGTCGAACCGGTCGAGGCCCACTTTTGTGAACTCGAAAAAACCTATGCAGGTGTTGCCGGTGTCTCGCTGGTCCAGGCTGCCATCGCCCACGAGGATGGTGTTGCAACGATGTACCGTGCCCGCAAAGCGGGGCGGTGGGAAACTGATGAATGGGTTGGCCAGGTCACCTCCTTCGACCCCCAGCACCTCACCAAGCACGGCGTGAAGCCAGACGAAATCGAGGCGATCGATGTGCCAGCCATTTCACTGGACTCGTTGCTGAAGCAGTTTGAAATTGAGCAACTCGACTTTCTCCAGGTTGATGCAGAGGGGTTTGATGCTGAGGTTGTCAAGATGGCTCTCGCCCTGCCGCAGACTCCCAGCGTGATCAACTTTGAGCGGGTGCACCTGACTGTCGCTGATCTCAAAGAAGTCTTTGGGATGCTCCAAAGCCACGGATACAGTTGGGTCCACGACAGTTTTGACACCCTCGCCCTTCACCGACGCTTTACCGCGACCTGGCAGTCCTGACTGCCTGAAGGCAAAGCCAGCCGTGGCCTTTTTCGCAAGGGGCGAATCCAACCAGAGCACAGGTTTTCAGGGTCCGCTACCACTGGATCCGGCGGCCGCTCCCACTGTTCCCGGGCTGATAACCGCAGGAAAGAAAAATGGTCGATCGAGCGGCATCGTTTCAGCCTCTTCGGCGGTGGGCACCCGGTTATTGGCGACGCCTTTTCAAGAAGTTTTACTGGCGCCCACTGTTCACAGGACCGCCCCTCGGACTGTGCACAGCCGAATTCGAAGAGCCGAGCCTCATCGGCCGGCACTGGATCTATCGCGTCTCGTACGACCCCCGATCCTTCGGCGATCGAATTTGCCTGAAGGTCGCTCCCTGTGATCCCGAGGCAATTGACCTGAAGCGGCTCCAGATCATTGTTGGTGCCTTGTGGCAACTTCGATGCTGGCAGCCTGAACTCACGTACCGGGATGTCTATGTTGACACGAGTGATTGCATCGACGCCGACCTCCCGCATCACGTTTTTCGGGTGGCGAAGCGGCCCGGCGAGCCACATCCGCTGTTGCCCAACTTGCACCTCTTGAGCAAGCGTCGCGGGATTCCAAAAGCAAAGCCCTGGTCGAAAAAGGCCACCACCTGCTGGTTTCGTGGAGCCGGAACTGGTGATGTCGATTTTGAGAAAAATAAGCGGGTGGCTGTCTGCCGCTTGGCACAGCAACTCGTCGGCGTTGACTGCAAACTCACCTCGGTGCCAAGTGGGTCAGCAGATTTCATCGCCCGTTGCCAGGCGGCGGGCATCATGTCCGCCCCGACCTCATTCACGGAAATGAATCATCATCGTTATCTGCTTGATGTCGATGGCAACACCACATCTTGGGACCGGTATCTTCGGATCGGCCTGCTAGGGAGCGTCCCTATTCGCTTTGAGCCGTTTTGGACTGAGTGTTGGCACAACCAGCTTGTCGAGGGAAAAAACGTGGTGACGGTCGACCGGACAACGCTGGAAGACCAACTGGCTTCCCTCCGCCGTGATGAGCGGCGAAGCCGGGCGATTGCGCAACGGGCAAATGAGCTGGCCCGGACAGTGTTGTCGCGTAAAGCTGCCCTGCGGGCATTCGCCGACCGTTGGGCAGCCGCTTGCCGGGATTGCTCAATGGCTTGATAGCCGAGGTGGTGAGCCTCGGGGCGACGAAGGGGTCGGCAGGAGTATGGTCCCGCACCACCGGAACACCTTCCCCAAATTTCGCCGCCTTGTTTTTTGACAACGTCACAGCGTGTGCCATGTTTCAGTGAAGTCGCGGCCGCCTCCGCTGCTTCACCGTCGAGTAATGGATTCGCCGGTTTCCCGCTCTTTCGTGTCAAGGAGGCTCTCCCCATGAGTCGTGCGATCTACCTGTGCGGTCTTTCGGCCGCCCTGCTGTTGTGTCTCGGAACCGTTTCCGAGGCTGGTCTGTTTGGTCACCATCGGGCCCATGGCCAGTGCTGCGAGCCAGCCTGTGGCTGTGAGCCGACCTGCGGTTGCGAGCCGACCTGTGGCTGCGAGCCGGTTTGTGAGCCCGCTTGTGGCTGCGAGCCGACGTGTGGCTGTGAGCCCGCTTGTGGTTGTGAGCCCGCCTGCTGCGATAGCTGCTGCGGTCCGAAGCACCACTGCGGACAGCTCATGGAGCGGATTCGCTGCCACATTGCTGCCAAGAAGGCACGTTGGGCTGCCCGTCGGGCCCACCGCCACTGCTGCGAGCCGGCTTGTGGCTGTGAGCCGGCCTGCGGTTGCGAACCGACCTGTGGCTGCGAGCCGACCTGTGGCTGCGAGCCCGCCTGTGAGCCCACCTGTGGCTGCGAGCCGACCTGCGGCTGCGAGCCCGCCTGTGGACTCTGAATAACCCCCGCTTGATCACTGGTTCGGTACACCGGCCAGTCATCATGCCACATCGACCCGGCCGGGCCTCAGTGCCCGGCCGGGTTTTTTCGTGCACAGTCACTGCCGGCCCTTGGGAAAAGCAGCCGCTATCACCTTGAGTATGCTACGCCGGCAGCCCTGCCTCACCGACACCTGCCGACGAATCGACCACCGCATGGCCAAGGCCCCCATCGAGATTTCCCGCTGGCTGGCCGACGAGGTTGCCTCGCTGCGGTTCGACCCACCGACGGCCTATGTCTACAACCCGCTCGTCTACGCCAGACGACCGCACGAGGCCTATCTCAGCCGCTATGCCATCCGCGGGGTCGAGAACCTGCTGCTCGGCATGAATCCTGGCCCCTGGGGCATGGCCCAGACCGGGGTGCCGTTCGGCGAGGTCAGCCTGGTTCGGGACTTTCTTGGCATTGAAGGCCCCGTCGAGCAGCCGGCAATCGAACATCCCAAGCGGCCGATCGAGGGCTTTGCCTGCCGCCGCAGCGAGGTCAGCGGCCGGCGGCTCTGGGGCTGGGCCCGCGACCGCTTTGGCACCGCCGCCGCCTTTCGCAAACAGTTCTTCGTCGCCAACTACTGCCCGCTGGTGTTCATGGAAGCGTCGGCCCGCAACCGCACGCCCGACAAACTACCGACCGCCGAGCGGGAACCACTCTTTGCCGCCTGCGACGAGGCCCTGCGGCGGCTCGTGGCCTGGTGCCGACCCCGCCGCGTGGTCGGTGTCGGTACATTCGCGGCCAAGCGAGCCGCGGCCGCCCTGGCCGACAGCGGCCTGCCAATCGGCACCATCCTGCACCCCAGCCCCGCCAGCCCCGCCGCCAATCGCGGCTGGCAGCAACAGGCTGAAAAGCAACTGGCCGCGCTGGGTGTACAGATTCCAAAAAGTCGCAGCAGCAAAACCGCTGGCCGCTCCCGCAGGAAATGAGGAGCTGGGGCAGATCTTCAACGGGTGGTGTTCGTCAGTGCCGCGAAGCTCAGGCGGGCTGCCGCTGGCAGGCCGTTGTTGGCCCGGTCGCGGTTGCCTCGCAGCCAGCCCAGCGGATGCCCCCGCCAGTTCGCCACCGTCCAGCCGACCGGTCCGGCCGGCAAGGCCTGCCCCTGCAGAAACTGGCGGGCCTGCTCGTCGGTGAGTTCCAGCGTCTGCCCAGGCTGCCAGCCGTCATCTCGTCGCAGGGCCAAGGCATGGGCCGGCATCCAGTGCTTGCCGGGCCGATAGGCAACCTCGCTCGCCTGCCCCTGGGACGGCGGCATGGCCGCGGCGAACACCGCCGGCCAGTCTTCCCAACGAACATCATGCCGAACCAGACTGCCAGCCCGTAGCAGGCCAACCTCTTCGCCACCGACGACGAAGGGCTCAGGATTGGCCGTACGGTCCTGCCGACGGCTGGATGCAGCACTCGCGTCACCCGCCCGCCGCAGCCGCACCGCATAGGCACCGGCGCAGCGGTCTCGGTGTGGATACAGCCGATAACCACCGGCCGCCAGCGGAGACCGCCAGGGTGCGAGCTCGGCCATCGGCTCTTCCTGCCAGCCTTCGTGGTGGCGGAGAAAGTCGGCGATGACCTGCTCGTTCTCCTCGGCCGCGAACGTGCAGGTGGAATAGACCAGCCGTCCCCCGGGCTGCACCAACTGAGCCGCCGCCGCCAGAATCCGCCGCTGACGGGCGGCGGCATGGACAATTTTGGTTTCAGTGAAGGCCGCAGCCGACTGCCGCCCCCGGCCGACCAGTGCCTGCCCGGAACAGGGAGCATCGACGAGGACTGCCGCAAACCGCTCGGCCCAGATTGGCTCCAGCCGTTCGGGATCAGCCGCCGTGACGACAAACCGGGGAAAGCCTACCCGGGCCAGGTTGTAGACCAGCGGCGGCAGTCGCCCCCGAATCGGCTCGTTGGCCAGCAGCAGCCCACCACCGGGGCCAATCGTTTCGAGAATGGCCGACGCCTTCGCGCCCGGGGCGGCACAGAGGTCAGCAATCCACTCACCCGGCTGGGCATCCAGCAGCCGCAGGGCCAGCATCGAGCCGGCATCCTGCACGAAGTAGGCACCTGCGGCATGAGCCAGAAACCGGCCCGGCTGCTCGGTGGTCGGGCAGAAGCAGCCGCCCGGATGCCAGGGCACCGGCTCGGTCGGAAATGGCGGGAGGACCTCGCCTGTCCGCCCTAACGCCGCGGCAGGTCGCAGCCGAATCGCTTTGGGCGGTCGGCTGAGCAGGGCCTGTTCAAGCTGGTCGCACTCGACGAGCGGCAACAGGCCCTCAAGCAGCGACGGCAGCGAAACCGTCGCCTCAGCCGGCCCCCGACGCTGCCGCCGTGCCGGGGTCACGGCCCTGCTGCTCGCACAAACTCGATGCGGGTAAAGCGATTGAGCCCGGGCACGGTAGCCACCAGGCTGCCATCCTCAACGACGCTGACGGCAGTCTCGATCATGCGGCGATTCTCGTCGGCACCGGTGCGGTCATTCATGGTCTTGGTGATAATCGTTGCGCGGTAACGGGTGCCGTCAACAAAGCCTTCGCCACGAAAGTCGTGCGGCAGTTTGCCGGTATTGGCATGGCGGCCGGTCTGAATCGTACTGGGAATGCGGACGGTCGCTGATGTCTGACCGCTTGCGCCCGAGGCGTAGAGCAACACGGTAAAGCGGTCTCGCGTCCGATTATAGCCGGCCACCCGATAGCGTTCGTTGCCGGTAAACCCTGGGCCGGTAACGGCGATGTCGTTGCCCACCTCGCCCGCCACCGCGTGGCGGATCACCTCGTCAGCCCCGGCAGCCAGCTGGGCAAACCACCGCCAGGCGTAGTAATGCAGGTGATTGGGATCGGGCGGATTGATGTAGTTGTCGATGGTGAAGGTGTTGCCCGAGGCTTCGGCAATCACAAAGCTGCGGTCACTGCCGTGAAGAGCCAGCTTCTGGGTGACGATGCCGGGGCCACCGTCGCTGGCCGGAATGACAATTGCCGGCGCGATCTCAGCCAGCCGGCCGTTGTAGTCCCGTCGCTTGGTCAGGCCCATCGCCCAGCCACTGGAGTTGTCTGACCAGGGCAGCTGCATAGTGTTCAGCCCCCGCTCAAGGCAGTGACCCATGATCGTAACCGTCTTGGCAAAAGCGTCCCGCTCATCGCGAACACCATCGCCGTTGACATCGACCGCACTGCCACCGTCGTCCCACGACACCCACGACTCGGCTGCCAGCACTCCCTTGTGCGACAGACCGGCGGCATCGAGCTTGCTGCGAACCAGGTCGAAGTTGCCCCAGACCGACGGCACAAAGCTGCCATCCATGCCACCGTAGCCGTCGTTCTGATCCGACACGTTCAGGTTGAGTCCATCGACCAGCTGCATCAGTTCGGCGTTGGCGACGAGGCGGTCATACATCTCGTTGACGCCCCGGCCGCCTTTGGCCGCCAGCCCGGCCATCACGCCACAGTTCTCACAGGGGCTCATGCCCGCAGTCGAGATGAGCACAGGCCGGGTGGGTTCGGCAGCGTAGACCGCCCGAATCTGCCGGGCACCGGCAACGAAGATTTCGTTGATGAGAAAATCGACATCGGCCCCCTTCATCATGCCTTGCAGATTGACCTCATGAGAGAGCTGATAGGCGGCAACCCGGCCCTTGAAGTGGCGGGCGATCCGGCCCATGAACTCGGCAAAAAGGCCCTCCTGGGGCCGCTCAAGCCCGCCCACGCCCGAGGCCGAGGCCCAGGCCGGACAGCCGAAGAAGACAAACTCAACCTGCAGGCCGCGGGCCCGACAGGCATCGACCGCCTGTTCAATCGTCTGGAGATAGGCCGACTGATTCTGGGCATAGTCGGTGTTGGCCACCGTCGGCTCGGCCGCATTCCAGGCCACCCAGAACTGGGCATAGCTGCTGTCGGTCGCGATCACCGGCCGGGCGGCATCGAAGGCATTGTTCTGCGGCCGACCGGCGAACGGCTGCCAGCGAACACCGATCTGCAGATGGTCGGTGGTCCAGGCATAGTCAGCCGCTGGAACTGCCACCGCCGGAACAGGTGACGGCGTCGCCGCCACCGCTGGCTCCGCTTCTGCAGCCTTGCCGTCGTGAAGAAAAGCCTGGCAGCAGCCAATAAGCATTAGCAGGCGAAGGGCAGGCGACGTCATCAAAGTCTCCAGCGAAAGGTGGGTACAAACGGCCGAGGAACATTCGCTCTCAGCCGTTCGCTATTCAACCACCGCCGGCCCCGGCCCTCCATCGGGTCTCTACCTGATGGAGCCAGCGGAACCGACCAAAGGGAAGTTGACCAGCCTCATCCGCCGCGACTAGGATATAGACATGAGTACAGCAGACATCCTCAATGAACTCCCCCGGCTCACACCGGACGAACGCAGGCAGATTGCAGCACGGCTTGCAGAGCTGGAGGGTGTCGTGCCTTCAGAGTCAGCAGAAAGCATCCCCACCGCTGTCGCGGACGAATTACGCGCAAAGCTCGACCGTTTCGCAGCGGAATGGGATAGCCCGGAAATGAGTCCGTATGACAACTACGATGCCGCACGAGCCAGATTGCCATCGCGGTGATGTTGTTCTCGTTCTCTTTCCGCACGCCGATCTACGGCGAGCAAAACCCCGTCCTGCGGTTGTCATTCAGGCTGACAATCTTGATGCGGGATTGCCGCAGGTGATTGTGGCGATGATCACCAGCCGATTGTTTCGTGCAGACCATTCCAGTCGCGTTGTCGTTCGTCTTGCATCTTCGGCTGGTCACCAGTCGGGCCTGCTTGCTGACTCCGTTGTGATGACCGACAACTTGGCTACTGTCGGGCTGTTTGCCATCAGTCGTGTGATTGGCCGTCTCCCCATGCACGAAATTGATGGCGCGTTGCGTCATACTCTCGGGCTTACGTGACAGCGGTGGCTGCTCCCTTGCACCTTGGCCGCAGGTTCGCTTCAGCCAGCCAGCCGGCCGAGCTGCAATCCAGCGGCCACGGCCAGCAGGGCGGCGACGGTGGTGCCGATCACGTTCGCGGTCGCCGCCAGCAGCCGGCCCTGCTCCAGTAGCGCCACCGACTGAAAGGCGAAGCTTGAATAGGTGGTGAAGCCGCCCAGAAACCCAACCAGCAGCACCGTCTCAAGCCCGGTTGGCAGGGCGAAACGCCCCCGGCCAACTGCCGTGATCAGCCCGAACAGGAGGCCGCCAAAGACATTCACCGCAAAGGTGCCCCAGGGAAAGTCGCGATCGCACCACCGCAGGGCCAGTTCTGCCACGCCGGCTCGGGCCAACGTGCCAAGGCCGCCGGCGACCGCCAGCCCGAACAGGTGAGACCACGACATATCCCGCTTCCTTTTCCTCATTGCTGCTGGAAATGCTCAGCCCAAAAACCGAACAATTCTGTTCGGCCGACGTTTTCATCACGGTGGGCGGGTACGGCTCCCACCGCACTTGGCATCCGCGGCGGGCCTCTGCCTGCCAGTGCCAGCATACCGACAGCTGGAGGGCCCTTGATGGCGAAGCCGCCAACGCACCAGCGACCGGCCCGGCTGCCGCTGTTCTTCGCCAACGCCGAAATCTTTCGCAGTCGGCTGCTGGCCGCGGTAGCGGCGGCCGAGCAACCGCTTCGGCGAATCGTGGTGGCGGCCGAGCCGGTGACTGACATCGACGTCACCGCAGCCGACATGCTGCAGGACCTGAAAGCCCAACTGGCCGACCGCGGCATCAGCCTCTGCTTTGCCGAACTCAAGGGCCCGGTCAAAGACCGGCTGCGGCGGTACGGACTCTATGAAGCCTTTCGCGACACCGGCTTCTACCCGACCATCGGCGGCGCCGTTCGCGACCATCTGCAGCATGAACGGCTTGAGTGGCGCGACCCGTTACAGCGGCCCCGCGAAACCGGCCGCAAGCTCACCTCATGAGGCTATACTCTCCGAGTTCTCCATCAGCCGGGTGATTCACGCGAATCGATCACCTGCTGGTTTTGCCCCGCCGCAGGAAGCAGCCCGCATGGTTTCATTTGAGAATCGGATTCTTTTCGTTGGCTTTGGCTTTGTCGCCCGCTGCACCCTGCCGATCCTGCTCGACCACATCCGGGTCGATCCCAAGCAGATCACGATCATCGACTTTGAACCCGATGACCTGGCGCTGAAACCCTGGATCGAGCGGGGCATCAAGTTCGTCCGCGACAAGGTGGGCCCAGACAACCTTGGCGAGGTGCTCGGCCGTCACCTCGGCCCAGGCGATCTGTTGATCGATTTGGCCTGGAACATCGACTGCTGCGAGATTGTTGGCTGGTGCCACGACCACGGTGTGCTCTACCTCAACACCTCGGTCGAACTCTGGGACCCGTACGAACATGCCAAGGGAGCCCACCCCACCCACCTGACGCTCTACTGGCGGCACATGAACCTGCGGCGGCTGATTACCAGCTGGGACAGCCCCGGCCCGACCGCGGTGCTCGAACACGGAGCCAACCCTGGCTTGATCAGCCATTTCACCAAGCAGGCCCTGCTCGACATCGCCGCGGCCTGCCTGGAAGAGCAGAAGTTTACGGGCGAGCAGGCTGAGCGGATCGCCCAGCATGCGAAGTCGCAGACCTTCAATCATCTGGCCCATGAACTGGGCGTGAAGGTGATTCACTGCAGTGAGCGAGACACGCAAATCTCGAACCGGCCCAAAGAGGTGGATGAATTCGTCAACACCTGGAGCGTGGAGGGGTTCCGCGAAGAGGGAACGACCACCGCTGAAATGGGCTGGGGCACGCACGAGAAAGAGCTGCCCCCCTTCGCCTACGAACACGAGGACGGCCCGGGCAGTCAGATCTGCCTCGCCCGGATGGGCATGAACACCTTCGTGGCCAGCTGGGTGCCGCACTACACAATCACCGGCATGGTCGTTCGCCACGGCGAGGCCTTCAGCATCACCGAGAAGCTCTCGGTGCGGGACGCTGCGGGGACCACGGTCTACCGCCCGACCGTCCACTATGCCTACTGCCCCTGCGATGCTGCCATTGCCAGCCTCTGGGAACTGCGGGGCTACGACTATCATCTGCAGCCCCGTGCCCGGATCATGACCGACGAGATCACCAGCGGGGCCGACATCCTCGGCGCCCTGGTCATGGGCCATCCGCTCAACTCGTGGTGGTGCGGCAGTGACCTGTCGATTGAGGAATCCCGTCGGCTGGTGCCCCACCAGAATGCCACCACCATGCAGGTGGCAATCTCGGTGGTGGCCGCCTGCATGTGGATGATCGAGCATCCGGCCGAGGGTGTGAAGCTGCCCGACGATCTGCCCCACGACTACGTGCTGGGCATCGCCAAGCCCTACCTCGGCAAGTTCATCTCGATTCCGTCTGACTGGACACCGCTGAAGCACTACTCAAATGCCTTCCACGGCTACAACCGTCCGGCAATCGATCCTGACGACCCGTGGCAGTTCAAGAATTTTCTGCTGACGGATGGGGACTAGCTTCCTTCACGGAAAGACCCGACATCCTGTCGGCCTTTCCTGGGCGGGCCTCCGCCCGCTGGTGCTCATGGGCGGCATCCTGCCGCCGGGTGGCAGGGGCGGGGTGGGGTGCGTCATCTGACGTGCTGCCGGTCCGGTCGCTTCCGCTCCCGGCTTCCA
>CALAZQ010000510.1 GCA_937926325.1 uncultured Planctomycetaceae bacterium
TTTCGGCGGGGTGTACTGCCGGCCGAGCACCTGGGTAAAGAGCTGTGACCAGATATCCTCGGTGTCGGCCAGCACGACCGACACGAACTGCTTGAGCTGGTCATCCGCGGGTGGCTGTTGACCAGCCCGTGGCGGCGCGGCAGCCGGCGGAGCAATCTGCGGGGCCACCCGGAGGGCCTGAATCGGGTCCATGCCCAGGAAGACCAGCACCAAAAGAATGACCAGCGTCATCAGCCCGCCACCAACGGCCACCGGCCCACCGGCCCGTCGGCGATCTTCAACATTGTCACTTGCCCGTCGTCCCTGCCATCGCATCGCAGCATGCTCCCGGTGCCGCCGGCACTGTCACGTGACGCCGGCTGGTGCGGGCGAGAATACCCCACCAGCAACACCACCGCCATTGCCCCCGGCGGGCGACGCCAGGACTCACGCCGGCTCGGGTTTCATATGCACATCGACCTGCGGGAAGGCGATTTCGATGCCCTCGGCGTTGAACCGTTCGTGAATCTGGCTGTGGAGTTCACTGATCGCGCCGAGTCGATTATCAAGGCTGGCCAGATAGAACCGCACCACGATGTTCAGCGTTGAGTCGCCAAACTCCTCGAAGGTGATGATCGGGGCCGGGTCGGCAAGAATGTCGGAAATGCCGCCGCAGAGCTCACGCAGCAGTTCGATCACCCGCCGGGTGTCGGTGCCGTAGGCGACACCGACGGTCAGCTCCGCCCGGTTGACCGAGTCAGACAGCGTCCAGTTGATGACCCGCCCCGTGATCAGGTCTTTGTTGGGGATGACATACTCCTGCCGCTCCCAGGTGGTCACCGTCGTGGCCCGGATGCGAATTCTGGAGACTACCCCGGTGACGGTGTCGAGCGTGACCACGTCACCCACCCGAATCGGCTGCTCGAACAGCAAAATCAACCCGCAGACGAAGTTCGCCACGACCTCTTGCAGGCCAAAGCCGAGGCCGACACTCAGCCCGGCGGCGAGCCACTGCACGCTGCTCCATCGCAGCCCGAGGGTGCCGGCGGTGAGTAAGACTCCGCAGAGTGCCAGCAGGTAGCTGGTCAGCGTGGTGATCGCATAGCGGGAGGCATTGTCGAGGGGCAGCCGGCGAAGGATGGCCGCTTCGAGCAGCCCGGGCACGTTGCGAACCAGGACAAAGGTGAGCAGCAGGGTGGGGATCGCGATCAGTACATTGCTGAGGCTGACCACAGAGGTGACGGTGCCGTCGGCGTCCCGCAGCTGCCATAGAACGACGCTGTCGAGAAATGACAACGCGGGCAGCACCGGTGACCAGATCCAGGAGAGCGTCACGACCACGCCGACGACAATGGCGGCATCGATGAGCCGCCGGGTCTGCTGGTCGATGGCCGAGAGCTTCATCTGGTTGACGTGCAGCATCTCTGACGCGGCACCGGCTGCCTCGGCCTGCTCTCGCAGGGCTGATCGCTCCTTCAATTGCTGCAGGGCGATTCGTCGCTTCGAGACCAGCAGCCACCGCATCGCGAGGCCCTGGAACACCGCCGCCCCCACGACCGTCCAGATCGACTTGTAGAGCGAGACGGTCAGCTGCGTGGCGGCAAATGCGTAGCCGGTGAGGCTGAGGCCGGCGAGCATGAGCGGCACCGCCACGACCACTGGTCGCCAGAGCCAGGCGAGCCTCGCCAGCAGCCCGCCGGGCCGGCTGGCAAGCAGCGCGGCCGTCACCCCCTTCTTCTGGTCGAGCAGCCGCCACAGCAGTGCAGCCACGAAGATCATCAGCAGGGTAAAGACCAACCGGGCCAGCGGCGACAGCTCGCTGTGGCTGGTCCGCTCGAGCAGCAGGAGCCGGGCGAAAAAGACCAGGCCAAGGCCGATCCAGGCGGTCCGGCTGACGGCCCGCCGCAGCGGCTGAATGACCAGATCGGACCAGCCGAAGTGGGCAACGGCAACGCCGTGCGGCCGGGTGAATTGCCGGAGCATTTCCAGCGGCAGGAAGACCAGCCCCGCAACCGACAGGCTGTCGGCGATAAAGGCCTCGGTCGTCTCGGGGGCCGCATATTCCCCCAGGAACCACGAGACGGCGGCCAACGGCAGCCAAACCGGCAGGGCGGCACAGACGGTGTAGAAGAGGGCCTGGATGGTCGGCCACAGCCGCATGGCGTTGGCCCCGCTGAGTGAGCCTCCGAGCGCCGTGACCCGCACCACAAACCAGCGGTGCAGAACGATGAAGACGATGATGGCGAAGAGGACCGTGCCGGCCAATACCGGCCGCGCTGCGATGCCGATGGCCAATGAGTTTGCCACCGTACGCAGCCGTCCGGCCTCGAGCCAGCCAGTGACCCGGACCAGGCTCGCCAGATCGGTCAGCCGTACTGGTTTGTCGCTGCGGACCCACAGCAGGTTGGTGTCGATCAGCCGCTCATAGTCGTCAATCTGCCGGTCGAGAATCTCAAACTGCACCCCCAGGGGGATCAGCGTATCGACCAATCCGCGGTCGATGTCGGCATTCATCGCCTCGAGCAGGGCCCGCTGTCGCTCGACAAGTGTCGGGGTTTCCGGCTTTGTTTTGGCCGGGACGCCTTGATCGAGTTCGTCAATGAGCGTGTCGATGTCGGCCAGCACATCCTGTGCATCGTCAACGGCGGCGGCCTGTTCACCGGCGTCCTTCAGCAGGCTGCGGGTGCGGCTGAGCATCACCCGCTTTCGCTTCAGGAGTGAGCCGGCTGAACGACTGAGGCCCGACCCCGTGGCCCGGTCGGCCTCCACCAGCGACTCGGTTTCATGGAAGTCATTCCTGAGATTTTCGGTCACCTCCCGCAGCCGTAGGAGTTCCGCGTCCCACCGCTGCACGTCCGCCACAAAGGCCGGCCACTCCGCAAAAATATCGAGGGCCTGTTCCAACGCGGCCTGGTCGGTCACTGCGGCAGCCTCAGCTGCGGCGCGGAAATCGCTGACCCGCGTGGCGATGTCATCCTGCCGACGCCGACTCGCCCAGCGGGACACCTGCCCGATTGCCTCGGTGATGGCCGCCGCCTGCCGGGCAAGCTGCGCCTGCTCAAGCGGGAGAACCGTCGACTCAGCTTCGTACGTTGCCAACTTCTGGCGGGCCAACTGCAGTGACGCCTCGGCAGCCTGCTGCTCGACCGCTGCGGACTGTTTCAGTGCCTGGGCCAGAACGGGGTTGATGGCCGTGTCTTCTTCGGGAGGCGGCTTGATGGCGGCCAGCTCCTCCTCGAGCGTGGCGATCTGTTGCGGCAATTCCTTCGATTCGGTGCGACGTTCGTTGATCTGCTGTTGAATCGCCTTTGAGCGGCCGGTGGAGCTGGCCAGATCAGCCTCGAGCCGCTTCAGCAGGGCATCGATCGTTTCCGCCGGGCTCTCTGGGCCGATCCCCTCAAGGTCGACCTCGACTTTTGTTCCCGCTGATGACTCGGCAGCCTGCTTTCGTGTGGCCGCCGAGTCCGCCGCGGCCTTCAGCTGTCGGGTCTGGCTCACCGCTTTGTCGCGGCGGTCGAGATCCTTCAGCACCGTGCTCAGTACTTCCTGACAACGGCTGCGAACCTCCTCGGGGAGCGATTCATCGGCCCGAATCGCCTCAAGCTTCTTTCGGACTTCGGCCGTCTCGCCGCCAGTACTGGATGGTGGCTCAGCCCCGGGTGCGGTGGGCTGGGAAGTGGGAGACGGCGGTGGTGTTTCCGACGCAGCGGCCGGGGCCGGTTGAGCGGCGTCGCGAGCCGGCGGGACCGCCGGCGGCGGCGGCGGCTCAACCGGCTGCATTCCCGGCAGCCGCCGCAATGGCCGGCCAACCTGTTCGGCGACACAGTTGCTATCAACCCGGAGGCTGGCAAGCACCCCGACCAACGCCGCGGTGACAATGATGCAGCGACGTGCCGTCATGTGATCCGCATGCCCGCCGGCTGACGGACACGGGTGGGCGGCAGCCTTACGCTGAATCGACAGTGGCAACCTCATGGCAGCAGTCTTTGCACTCGCTGGCGAGTCGTCAACATCACGAGCAGGAGCCGGGATGAAAAACCGACGAAATGGTTGATCTCTGGTGGAGATGCCGTTAGGGTGCGAGACTTGGGTGTCGACGAAAGGCACTGGCAGGACGTTACGCGAACGCGGCTGGCGGGCCGCAAGGTGCCTCATGCGACAGATTCCCATCGGGGGACGGGCGGCAGTATCGACAGTGGCTGAAACGAGCCCGACGGAGGCGTCTGACGCATTACCGTTGCTCGAATGTGCTCCACGGCAACGGCCGCTGCTGGAGGAGGTGCTCGAGGGCCTCTGCCGGCCGCAGAAGTCTCTGCCAGCAAAGCTGCACTACGATCAGCGGGGCAGTCTGCTGTTTGAGCAGATTTGCTCACTCGACGAGTACTACATCACCCGAACCGAACTCGGCATCATGCGGCAGACGGCTGAGTCGCTTGCCGAAGCCCTCGGTGACGGCTGCATGCTGATCGAGCCGGGCAGCGGAGCGAGCCTGAAGACCGACCTGTTGCTCGAGGCGATGGTTTCGCCGGCAGCCTATGTGCCGGTCGATATCAGTCGAGACTTCCTGTTGGAGTCGGCCGCAGCGATCGCCGAGCGGCATGATGTCGAGGTCTTGCCGGTCTGGGCCGACTTCACCCGCCCGCATCCGCTGCCGACACCGAACGCCACAATCGGCTCGCGGGCAATCTATTTTCCGGGCTCCACGGTCGGCAACTTCACGCGGCGAGAGGCGGGCGGGCTCCTCAGCCGGTTTGCCGAGGTGCTGGCGGAACAGCAGCCCGCGGCCCAGGCGGCGGCCGGTTCGGTCGTGGTCGGCTTCGACTGCAAGAAGGAGGTGCCGCGGATGGAGGCGGCCTACAACGACGCCGAAGGCGTGACGGCCGAATTCAACTTCAACGTCATCGACCGGCTGGCCCGCGAGCTGGGTGCGGATCTAGATCGCGAGCGATTCGAGTTCCGGGCCGACTGGGACGAAGAGGTAGGGGCGATCGTCAGCCGGCTCTGGGCCAAGGAAACCCATACGGTTGAAATCGCCAACGAATCTATCCGGTTCGAGGCCGGTGAGCCGATCAGGATGGAAGAGTCTCATAAGTACACGCCGGGCGAATTCGAGCAACTGGCAGCGGCTGCTGGACTGGGGATCGAAAAGTTCTGGACCGATGACAACCAGGACTTCGCCATGGTGCAGCTGCGGCCCCTGGGCTGCTGACATTCGCGCTACCGCCGCGGTCGCTGCCGGGGGAGCCTCACGTACAGGAGCCGATGAACGTTCCCGCGATCGAACTCGAAAACGTCACCAAGGCCTACGATCCGGGCAAACCGCCCGCAGTGCGGGCGGTCAGTCTGAGCGTGGCGCAGGGTGAGGTGCTTGCCCTGGTCGGTGGCTCAGGCAGTGGGAAGACCACCACCCTCAAGATGATCAACCGGTTGATCGAGCCGACGTCGGGATCGATTCGCGTGATGGGGGACGAAGTGACCACGGTCGATCCCGTGCTGCTGCGACGATCGATCGGGTATGCCTTCCAGGGCGTCGGACTCTTCCCGCATTTGACGGTCGGCACCAACGTGGCCGTCACCCCGCACCTGCTGGGCTGGGAGGCAGACCGCATCCGGGCCCGCGTTGATGAACTGCTGACCCTGGTCGATCTGCCACCCGAGATCTATCGCGACCGACTGCCGGCCGAACTCTCAGGTGGGCAGCGTCAACGGGTCGGCTTTGCCCGGGCGCTTGCCGCCGAGCCGCGGGCCATTCTGATGGACGAGCCGTTCGGCGCCCTCGACCCGATCACCCGCGACGCCCTGCAGACCGAGTTCCGAGACCTGCAGCGGAAGCTTTCACTAAGCGTGGTGATTGTGACCCACGACATGACCGAGGCGGTGTTACTGGCCGATCGGATCGCGGTGATGCACGAGGGCGTGCTGCGGCAGTTGGGGACACCCCACGAACTGCTTACGGCACCGGCCGATGACTACGTGGCCCAGCTCATCGAAACCCCGCGACGGCACAGCGACTTCATTGAGTCGCTGATGCATACCGATAGCAGCGGAGCAGGGGAGCGATCATGAGCCCACGGCTGCAGCTCTTGTTTGAACAGCTGCCCAACCTGCTTGGGGGGCACCTGTCGCTGGCTGTCCCGGCAATTTTTGTCGGCGTGCTGATCAGCGTGCCGCTGGGCATTCTCTGTGTGAAGTCGGCGGCCGTGCGGGGCCCGGTGATGACGGTGATTTCACTGGTACAGACGGTGCCGAGCATTGCACTGCTGGCCATCATGGTGGCGGTGCTCGGGGGTACGATCGGCTATCGACCGGCCTTCATCGCCCTGCTCGTCTACAGCATTTTGCCGATCGTCAGAAACACCATCGTCGGCCTTGATGGGGTGGACCCCGCCATGAAAGAGGCGGCCCGGGCGGTCGGCATGCGGCCGGCCCAGCAACTGCTGAAGGTCGAACTGCCGCTCGCCTTTCCGGTGATCCTGGCCGGTATCCGTACGGCGACGGTCTGGGTGGTCGGCATCGCGACGCTCTCCACTCCGGTCGGGGCCCCGAGCCTCGGCAACTACATCTTCAGCGGCCTCCAGTTGCGGGATTGGCAGCGGGTGCTGTTTGGCTGCGTGGCCACGATGACGCTGTCGTTGGTGCTCGACCAGCTGATCGCCCTGATTGAAACAAGCCTCCAGAAGCGGCGAATGGCGGTTGTCTGGGCGGCCACAGCAGGCCTGGCCACGTTATTGTTCGTCGGTCTTGCCCCGCAGCTGTTTCGGTCCACGGCCAACGGCTTTGCCGGCATGGCGACCGGCAAGAGCCGCACCAGTTCGGCGACGCCGGGGGCGGTGGACAAACTGCCGCCGCTCGCCAACCAACATATCCGCATCGGGGCCAAGGGTTTTACCGAGCAGCTGATTCTGACTGAACTGATCGCCGATCGCGTCCGGGCTGCCGGTGGCATGCCCAAGCGGCTTGGCAACATGGGCAGCACGATCGTCTTCGATGCTCTGGCAAAGAACACCGTCGATGTCTATGTCGATTACACCGGCACGCTCTGGAGCACGGTGCTGAAAGAACCTGAGCCGATCGGTCGAGCGGCGATGCGGGTCGCCGTGGCGGGGCGGCTTTACGATGACTATGGCATCGTCGCTCTCGGCTCACTCGGCTTTGAGAACACCTATGCCCTGGTCGTGCAGGCCGACCAGGCCAGCAGCCGGGGGCTGCGGACCATTGCCGATCTGACACCGTTGGCCGGCCAACTGCGGATCGGTGGAGACCCCGAATTCTTCGGTCGGCCAGAATGGGAACGGGTGCGGTCGCTCTACGGGCTCTCTGGCATCCAGCAAGTCGGCATGGACTCAACCTTCATGTACCAGGCCGTGGCCGATGGCCAGGTCGATGTGGCTGCCGGTTTCTCGACCGATGGCCGCATCGACGCCTTCAATCTCGCCGTCCTCGATGATCCCGAGGAGGCTTTTCCGCCTTATGATGCTGTTTTGCTCCTGTCACCTGAGGCGGCCGAAAACCGCCCATTGGTGGCGGCCCTTCGCCCCCTGGTCAACCGCTTCAGCGTGGCCGAGATGCGGGCCGCCAATCGGAGCGTCGATGAGGACGGTACAACGCCTCGGGAAGCGGCCCAACTGCTTTGGTCGGGAAACCCCGTCGCTGAGTGAAAGAGCGGAAGTCTCAAGCGTTCCCGAGCATCTTCCCGGTCCGGTTTATGCGTGTCTTTGCGGTATCCTGAGGTCGCCGGGTAGTCGTCTCTACGATCGCTTTTCTGCTGCCGGCATGAGCGTTCCCCGCGAAAGTCGGTCAATATGGAAGCGTGGTACCGCATCAGCAATGAAGCCGAGATTGCCTCGCCGGCACTGCTGATTTATCCGGAACGGATCGCTGAGAATCTCTGTCGGATGGTGGCCGCCGCCGGCGGGCCCGCGCGGCTCCGGCCGCACGTGAAGACGCATAAGATGCCGGAGGTGATTGCACTGGCCCTCGGGCATGGCATCACCAAGTTCAAGGCGGCGACGATCGCCGAGGCCGAGATGACGGCGGCGGCGGGGGGCGACGATATTCTGCTGGCCTATCCTGTGGTCGGCCCGACGGCGACACGGCTGACGCAACTCATCTCGCGATTTCCTCAGGTCCACTGGCGGGCGGTGGTTGACAGCGATGTCGGGATTGATGACTTGGCCGGGGCTGCCGTCGCCGCGGGCTTGACGGTAGAAGCCCTGCTCGATCTCAATGTCGGCATGGATCGCACCGGGGTCGCACCCGGGCCGGAAGCGATGCGGCTGGCGGGGCGGATCGCCGAGTCGCCGTCGCTTTCGTTTGGTGGGCTCCACGCCTATGACGGCCATCTGCACGAGCCCGACCACGATCGGCTCGTCGAGCAGGTCGAGGCGGCGTTTGCGGCCGTGTGGCAGCTCCGAGACGAATTGCTGGCGGCGGGAATCGCCGTGCCACTCATCGCCGCCGGCGGCACACCGACGTCATTCATCCTCGCCAGCCGTGGCGATGTGGAGGTGGGGGCCGGCACGACCGTGCTCTGGGATTGCGGCCAGCCGACGGTTTCACCAGATCTCGACTATCTCAACGCCGCGGTCGTCTTGGCTCGGGTGATCAGCAAGCCGGCCCCGGGGCGGCTCTGCCTCGATCTGGGCCACAAGGCCGTGGCCAGCGAAATGCCACATCCCCGCGTGCGGATCTTTGGCCTCGAAGACGCCACCTTTCCGCTGCACAGCGAAGAGCACCTCGTCGTCGAAACGCCGCAGGCTGACCGCATCGCTGTGGGCACGGTACTCTATTGCCTGCCACGGCATGTCTGCCCGACCGTCGCCCTCCACGAAGAGGCGGTGGTCGTCCGCGACGGCCGTGCGGGAGACTACTGGCAGGTGCTGGCCCGCAAGCGACGGATCACAATTTAATCAGCATCGTTTCTCGCAGCGGGAGCATGTCATGGCCCACGAACCCAAGCTGATCTTCGACGTCCATCTCGATCTTTCCTACAACGCGCTCGATTTCAACCGCGACCTGCGGTGGACCCAGGAGCGAATTCGCCGGCGGGAGCTCGGCATGAAGGATCAGGTGTTTCGCACCCGCAACACCGTCTGCTTCCCGGAGATGCGGCGGGGCCGGGTGGGGCTGTGTGTGGCCACGCAGATCGCCCGGTCGGTCGATTACTTCGCGCGGATGCCGGGCTGGATGAGTCCGGAGCAGGCCCGGGCCCACACCACGGGCCAGCTCGCCTGGTATCGCGAGATGGAGGCCTGTGGCGAACTCGTGCAGATTCGCAACAAGGAGGAGCTCGAAAAGCATCTTGCCCTGTGGCTGCAGGCGCCGGCGGAGATGCCGGCAACAGCCGCCACTGGTGGCCTGCCGATCGGCTACGTGCTCAGCCTCGAGGGGGCTGATTCGATCGTCACGTTCAAGCACCTCGAGCAGTCGTATGCCGAGGGCCTGCGGGCGCTGGGGCCGGTTCACTACGGGCCCGGCATCTATGGCATGGGCACCGATGCCGAAGGGCCACTCACGCCGAGGGGCCGCGAGCTGCTCCAGGAGATGGAGCGGCTCGGCATCATTCTCGATGTCACCCACCTCTGCGACGAGAGTCTCCGTGACGCCCTCGACCACTACTCAGGGCCACTGTGGGCGAGCCACTCCAATTGCCGGTCGCTGGCCGACTGGAACCGCCAGTTCACCGATGAGCAGATCAAGGAGCTGATCGGTCGTGGCTGCGTGTTCGGCATGGCCTTCGACGCGATCATGATGGTACATGGCTGGGCCCACATGCGGAGCACGCCGCAGGAGTTTGGTCTCACCATCGAGAAAATCTGCGACCACATCGATCACATCTGCCAGCTTGCCGGCAATGCCAAGCATGTGGGGATCGGCAGTGATCTCGACGGCGGGTTCGGCACCGAACAGACGCCCCTCGACCTCGACAGCATCGCCGACCTGGGCCGGATCGGCGGCATGCTCGCCGCCCGCGGCTATTCCGCCGCCGACATCGAGGGTTTTTATTACGGCAACTTCGTCGAGTTTCTCCGTCGCAACCTGCCGGCGTGAGCCGGTGTGAACGCCGGTCGAAAAGTGCAGCGCGCGGTGCGGTAGCCCGGCCGCCGGTGGCATCCCGGAGTTTGGAGAGATTCGGCCCCAGTGGTGCGGCCTCGGGCTTGAAGAGGATTTCAGGGCCGTAGCGGTCGAGAAGTTCGACGCAGGCTGCATGGGGAATCGGCTGCCCCACTTAGCCCGAAGCATCCTCGATGACCAGCGGCAGCGACACGCTCTCGGCGATGCCGCGGAAATAGTCGACGACCGCAGCGGACGGTAGCCGAACCGTCATCGGCGGCACTGCCATCACCGCAGCGCAGCCGGCCTTCTCGGCGGCCACGGCATGCGCCCGAGCGACGCTGCCGCTCTCGGCCCCCACGCTCATGAACACACTGCCGCGGCCGGCGGTGAACTCGACGAGCCGCTTGGCCAGCTGCGTCCGCTCGTCGGTGGAGAGCCGCACGAT
>CALAZQ010000511.1 GCA_937926325.1 uncultured Planctomycetaceae bacterium
GCAGCCGGGTGGTGGTCAGCCGGGCGGTGGTCAGCCGGGTGCTGGTCAGCCGGGCGGTGGTCAGCCGGGTGCTAGTCAGCCGGGTGGCGGCCAGCCGGGCGGTGATCGGCCGGGCGGTGCCGCTGCGTCCGAGTCGGCTGATGCTGGGCAGGGCAGCGAGAAGGGAGCGGCCGCAGCTGGCGGCGCCGGCGAGGCTGACGGTGGTCAGTCAGGCACGATGCCAGCGGAGGGGCAGCCGGATGGTGCGACCGAATCGGGCGGCGGCGAATCGGGTGGTCCCGATGCGGCTGGCGGTGATCAGCCCGGCGACGGTGCAGCGGCGGCGGGCGAGGCAGCCGGTGCAGCGGACAGCGGCGAGCCCGCCGGGCAGGCCGGAGCAGGTGGCGAAACGGCTGATGCGGCCGATGCGAAGCCTGCGGCAGGACAGCCCGGCGGACAGCCGGGCGAGGAGGCGAACCAGCCAGCTGGCGGCCAGGCTGGTGAGGGCGATCAGCCCGGTGAGGCTGCGGCCGGGGCCGGTGCCGCTGGTGGAACGCCGGCAGGCAGCACCGCTGGCGGCGGCGGTGGTGGCGAGGAGGGCGGTGACCAGCCAGCCGACCGGCAGGATGACGCTGCGACCGCTGACCCGAAACCACTGGAATGGGAAGAGCCAGACCTCTCAACCGTTCGCCGGGCGGCCGACCTGGCGCTTGAGCATCTTCGTGATTCGGTGAGGTCCGGTGACGAGGAAGTGCTCGCCGAGCTGGGCTGGAGCCGAGAACAGGCCGAGGCATTCCTCAACCGCTGGGAGGCGATGCGGCAGGCAGCCACCAGCGGCGATGCCGGCGAGCGGCAGGAGTTCGAGCAGACGCTTCGCAGTCTCGGGCTGCGGCCCGAGGGGGTGCGATCATCCCGACAGGTGCCGACTGACGGTCGCGGCCCGCAGGCCGAGAGCCGGCGGACCAGGCCGCCGCTCGACTATCGCGAGCGGTTCAAGGCCTACCTGAAGGGCACCGACAGCCGTATGGAGCGTGAATGAGGAACTCCACGGACGGCCCCCGCTACCTGGTCGCGTTCGGTCCCACCCGGGTGCCCCACTGGTTCACCGACGTGCTGGTGCTCGGCGGTGGGCTGGCCGGGCTGCGGGCGGCGCTCGCGGTCGATCCGGGGCTGTCGGTCCTGGTGGTCAACAAGGATGATCTCAATGAGTCGAGCAGTCAGTGGGCCCAGGGTGGCATTGCCGGGGTGATTGACCCCGAGGATCGCTTCGACAGCCATGTGGCTGACACGCTGGCGGCCGGCGGCGGCCTCTGTCACCCCGATGTCGTTGAGGGCGTGGTCCGTGAGGCCCCCGATCGGATTGCCGAACTGATCGGCTGGGGCACCCGGTTCGACCTTCGGGACGGCGGCCTCGACCTTGGTCGGGAAGGTGGCCACAGTCACAACCGGATCGTGCATGCCCTGGGAGACGCCACCGGCCGTGAGGTGATGCGGGCCGTGATTGAACGGGCCCGGGCGACGCCGAACATCGAGGTCTGGCCCGAGACCTTCACGATCGATCTGGTCACCCATGAAGGCGTCTGCCGCGGCGGTCTCGTCTGGCACCCTGGCCGGGGCAAGACGATGATCTGGGCCCGCCGAACCATCCTGGCCACCGGTGGCGCGGGGCAGATCTATCGTGAGTCGACCAATCCGGCGGGAGCCAGCGGCGATGGGATCGCCCTGGCCTGGCGGGCGGGAGCGGCGGTGCGGGACATGGAGTTCATGCAATTCCACCCGACGGTGCTCTACATCGCCGGTGGCAGCCGCAGCCTGATCACCGAGGCGGTCCGCGGCGCCGGGGCCCATCTGGTCGATCGGGACGGCCACCGGTTCATGCCCGATTTTGATCCGCGTGGTGAACTCGCCCCGCGGGATGTCGTCTCGCGAGCCATCACCGAGGTGATGCGGAAGACGGCCCACGCCAATGTCTACCTCAAGCTCTCCCACCTCGATGCAGAAATGGTGCGGCAGCGGTTTCCGGGCATGGCCAAGCTCTGCCGCAAGTTCGGCCTCGACCTGGCCACTGATCCGATCCCGGTCCGGCCCGGCGCCCACTACATGATCGGGGGTGTCGTCGTCGATGACCGGGGTCGCACCACCGTGCCGCATCTCTTTGCCGCCGGCGAGGTCACCTCCAGCGGGCTGCACGGCGCCAACCGGCTGGCAAGCAACAGCCTGCTCGAGGGGCTTGTCTACGGCAGCCGGGCCGGCGAACAGGCAAGTCGCGAGGCTCGCGAGGAGGCCGTGACGCAGGCCTCGGGTGAGCCATTTCAGGTGCCGCGAATCGGGCAGCCCCCAGCCGAAGAGCCGGCCGAGGGGCCGGCTGGCGAGGCCCTCGACCTGGGTGATATTCGCAATTCACTCCGCAGCCTGATGTGGCGGCACGTCGGCGTGGAGCGATCAGAGGCAGCGCTGGCCGAGGCGGCCCAGACGGTGGCCGGCTGGTGCCGCTACGTGCTGCCCCGGCAGTTCACCAACCCGCAGGGCTGGCAGCTGCAGAACCTGCTGGAGGTGGGCCGGCTGATGATTCAGGCTGCGGCGGCCCGCCGGGAAACCCGGGGGGTCCATGTACGGTCTGACCACCACGAGACATCGGACGACTGGCGGCGGCACCTCTGCTGGCAGCGAAACCGGGCTGAGCCCTGGGAATTGCCGGTGGAATCCGAGCCAGCGACGGCCGGCCAGGCCGCGGTTCCCGAGGCCGGGGATTGCCGACTGGCCGGTTCGGGTAAAAAATAAGGGCGTGCGACGGGGCGATCAGCCGGTGACAGAACCTGCCAGCAACGTGAGGGTGTCTGCCGACGCGGTCGCCTGAGACATGAACAGTCTTAAAGACACGATACGCGGCCAGATTGAAGGATCTATGACCGAGACAGCGACGGCGGCCCCGGAGGCCGCAGAACCAGGGACAGCAGGCGAATCGCCCGCGATGATCGAGGCCGATGGTCTCTGCAAGTATTACGGCAGCTTCATTGCCGCCGAGGACATCTCATTCCGGGTGCCCCGTGGAGAAATCGTTGCCTTCCTCGGGCCGAACGGCGCCGGCAAGAGTACGACGATGAAGATGCTGACCGGCTACCTCGCACCCTCGGCGGGCCGGGCCCTGATCGCCGGTTTTGATATGTCAACCGACCGGCTGGAGGCGGCCAAGCGGCTGGGCTATCTGCCGGAAAATGGCCCGCTCTACCCCGACATGACCCCCCGCAGCCTGCTTGAGTTCTTCGCCGATGCCCGCGGCCTGAAGGCTCCCTACCGGGAGGAGCGAATCGAGGCGGTGGTCAAGCAGTGTGAACTTGGAAGTGTGATCGGCAAGGCCATCGGCAAGCTCTCGAAGGGGTATCGCCAGCGGGTCGGGATGGCCCAGGTGCTGCTCCATGAACCCGATGTGCTGATTCTGGACGAGCCGACCAGTGGCCTCGACCCGAACCAGATCCGTGAAGTCCGAGAGACGATCCGGCGACTCGGCCAGGAGAAGACCATCCTGCTCTCGACCCACATTCTGCAAGAGGTCGAGGCGATGGCCGACCGGGTCATCCTGATTGCCGAGGGCCGCATGCGATTTGACGGGACGCCGGCTGAGCTCGTCGCCGGCGGCCAGCGGCTCGACGAACGCTTCTATGAACTGACCCGGGCCTCATGACGGCGGACGGGCGGCTGGCCGAACCGCCGGCCTCGGCGGCCTTGCCGTTGGAGCGGACCTTTCCCGGGCGCATGGCTTACAGTCTTGAAAACTTCACTGCATATTTCCCCCTTCCAGCAGCACCAGCAGAGAGGCAAAACCTGACATGAAGTGGCACGTGCTCGACGCGGTCTTCAAGCGGAACTTCGTGGCCTATTTCTCCAATCCGACCGGCTACGTCTTCATCTGCGTCTTCGTTCTGCTCGGATCGTTGGCCGCCTTCTGGCCACCTGAGTTCTTCAACTCAAACCTCGCCAACCTCGATCAGCTCAACCGCTATCTGCCCTACATCCTGCTCGTCTTCGTACCCGCGATCACGATGAGCGTCTGGGCCGATGAGCGGCGGCAGGGAACCGACGAACTGATCCTGACCATTCCCGCCAGTGACCTCGAGGTGGTGGTCGGCAAGTATCTTTCGGCGGTCGGTATCTTTACCGTGGCACTGCTCTTCTCCTGCGTCTGTAACCTGATCATCCTGCTCGGCTGGGGGACGCCGGACGCCGGGCTGTTTCTCACCAACTATCTCGGCTACTGGTTCGTCGGCCTGGCGATGCTGGCGATCGGCATGGTGGCGAGTTTCCTGACGAGCAACCTCACCGTCTCGTTCATCCTCGGCCTGGCCCTCAATGCCCCGCTGGTCGTGGCCGATCAGGCCAGCAGCGTGATGGGGCCGAAGGCGGCGGCCGTGATCCGGTCGTGGAGCCTGGCCGAGAACTTCCTCGACTTCGGCCGGGGCATCGTCAGCCTGTCGGCCGCCGGCTATTTCCTGGGGATTGTGACGGTCTGCCTCTACATTTCGATGGTGCTGATCGGCCGACGGCACTGGACCGGCCGGCGGGACGGCGCCCGGATGGGGACCCATTTTGTGGTCCGGACCGTCGGGCTCGCGGCGGCGGCACTGGGCGCCGTGCTGATCCTGCGGGCCTATGACGTGCGGGCCGACCTCTCGGAGGAACAGATCAGTTCGCTCTCGGCCGACACCCGAAAGCTGCTGGCCGGCCTCGACACCGAACGGATGATTGAGGTGACCGCCTACGTGAGCCCCACGGTGCCGGAGGACTACACCCAGACCCGCCTCACCCTGCTCAACATGCTGCGGCAGTTTGAGCGGCTGAGCCGCGGGCGGCTGCAGATCGAGGTGGTCGAGACCGAGACCAAGACCGAAGCGGCGGCCCTGGCCAGCCAGCAATTTGGCATCGAGCCGGTGACGGTGCTCTCGCGGGAGCGGGGGGCATTTCGGGATGAGGACATCTTTCTGGGCTGCGCCTTCACCTGCGGACTCGAGAAGGTGGTGGTGCCGTTCTTCGACCGGGGCACGCCGGTGGAGTACGAGCTGATCCGCTCGATCTGTACCGTGGCCGAGCAGAAGCGGAAGCGGCTTGGTGTCGTCACCACCGACGCCGATCTGTTCGGCGGCTTCGACATGATGAGCGGCCAGCAGCGGCCCCGGCAGCCGGTGCTGGAGGAGTTGGAGAAGCAGTATGAGGTGGTGCAGGTCGACCCGGCTGCCCCCATCACCGAGTCGTATGACGTGTTGCTGGCGGTGCAGCCGTCGAGCCTCGGCCCCGAGCCGATGAACAACTTTGTGGCGGCGGTGAGGGCAGGCCAGCCGACCGCAATTTTCGAGGATCCGCTGCCGGTCCTGATGAACGGGGTGCCCGGCACCTCGCAGCCCCGCCGCGGTGGCGGTGGACCGATGGCGATGTTCCAGCAGCAGAATCAGCCCAAGGGCGACCTCGGCCAGCTCTGGGATGTGCTCGGCCTGAAGCTGGCTGCCGGCAGCGGCAGGCCACTGATGGGGCAGATGGGGTCGGCCCCGTACGTCGTCTGGCAGGATTACAACCCGCACCCGAAGCTCGAGCTGCCCAGCGAGTTTGTCTTCATCGATGCAGAACTCGGAGACCCGGGCGACGGGAGTGGGTCGCGGAGCTTCAACCAGGGGAGCAGCATCACGGGCGGCCTGCAGGAGGTGCTGTTCCCGTTCCCCGGGGCACTCGCCAAGGACGACAAGGCGAACATTGAGTGGGTGCCGCTGGTGACCACCGGGACCCGCTCGGGCACGATCGAGGTCGATCAGGTGCTCGGCAACCGCGGTGACATGCGGCAACTGCGGATCTTCGAAAAGCCGGGCAGCCAGGCGATGGTGCTGGCGGCCCTGATCGAGCGGACTGCCGCGGCGGCATCAACCAGTGCGGAGGACGGGGAAGCCGAGTCAGCCGGCAAGCCGATTCGTGCCATCGTCGTCGCCGACATCGACCTGATGGGCCAGCAGATCTTTGGGCTCCGGAACCGGCCCGACGAGGTCTTCGGGCTCGACTTTGACAACGTCACCTTCGTGCTCAACATTCTCGACACGCTGGCAGGTGATGACCGGTTTTTGGAAATCCGGAAGCGGAAGCCGAAGCATCGCACGCTTGAGCGGATTGAAGACACGGTGGCCGAAGCCCGTGAGCTGGCTGACGCCCAGCGGCAGAAATACATCACCCAGTTCGACCAGGCCGAACAAGAGGCCAACACCGAGATGCAGAAAGAGGTGGGTGAGTTCGAGAAGAAAATCAAGGAGATGGAAGCGGGTGAGGGGGCTGACCCGCAGGCGGCGATGCAGGCAATCCAGCAGCTGGCCAGCCGGCAACGGCTGGCCCAGCGGCGGCTCGATACCAAGCTCGAGCAGCTGAAAAGGAAGCGGGATGCCGAGATCGAGCAGGTCGAACGGGCCCTCGAGGCGACGATTCGCCGCGAGCAGGACTGGCAGAAGTGGCTGGCGGTGATGCTGCCGCCGATCCCACCGCTGGTGGTGGCCTTCTTCGTCTTCTTCCGCCGCCGCGCCCAGGAGCGTGAGGGCGTGGCCAAATCGCGACTCAGGTAGCCGACAACAACAGAGGAGAGCCATCGATGGCGACAGACACATCCGGAGGAACATCCGGCGGGCTCGACCCCGCCACGCAGCGGACGGCAGTTTTTCTGGCGGCGGGCGGCCTGCTGCTGCTGCTCGGCTGGGCCGTGCAGCCGCGGTTTAAGCCGGCCGAGGTCAAGCCGGCGGCCGAGCGGGTGCTGTTTCCGGAATTGACTGACGTGCAAAAGGCGGCGAGCCTCGAAATTCTGCAGTATGACGAGGAGCTGGCGACGCTCTATCCATTCAAGGTGGTGAAGTCGGGTGGCGTCTGGGTGCTGCCCTCGCACCAAAACTATCCGGCTGATGCCAAGGACCATCTGGCAGCAGCGGCCACGGAACTGGTTGATCTGAAGACCCTTGATGTGGTCAGCGAAAGCCCGGGGGATCACGAGGTCTACGGGGTGATCGAGCCCGACCGTGAAAAGATCAAGCCGGGCATGACCGGCATTGGGCAGCTGATTGAGATCCGCGATGCCTCCGGGAGCAAGCTGGCCCGGCTGGTGGTCGGCAAGGAGGACAAGCAGCCCGGAACGGCGGCGGCCGGCGGTCGCAGGCTGCGGTTCGTGCGGAAGGCGGGGCAGGATCCGGTCTATCGGGTTGAGATCGATACCTCGAAGTTCACCACCAAGTTTGATGACTGGATCGAAAAGGACCTGCTCAAGCTGACGCCCTGGGATGTGCGGCGGGTTGAGATCGACAACTACACCCTGGCGGCGGTTGAATCGGGTGGCCGGCTGCGGGTTGAGCAGCAGCGGGATGAGCGGATGCGGCTGGCCTATGATGACAAGGGGTCGAAATGGACGCTGACGTCGTTTGAGACCTTCCCCGAGGGAGCGGCAGCTGATGACGAGCCAACGAGCAGGGGGCTGAACGATGACGAGGAGCTTGCCTCGGCCGCCCTCAACGACCTGCGGAATGCGCTCGGCGATCTCAAGATCGTCGATGTGGCGCGAAAGCCCTCTGGTCTCAGCGCTGACCTCAAGGCTGAGGAGAGCTTCACGAAAGATCTCGAGGCGGTCAGTTCGCTGCAGCAGCGGGGCTTTCTGCCGCTGCAGTCGGGCGAGATTCTCTCGACTGAGGGGCAGACAGTGGTCGGCATGAAGGACGGGGTGGAGTATGTCCTGCGGTTCGGGGCGGGGACGACGGTTGCTGAGCCGGGCAAGGCTGAAGCTGACGGCGACACCGATGAGGGTGCGGACACGGGTGAAGTTTCGGCCCGTTACCTGCTCGTAATGGCCCGATTCAACGAAGATCTTCTGGAAAAGCCGGATCTGGAGGACCTGCCACCGCTTCCTGAGGAAAAGGCAGACACGGAGAAGCCGGACGCCGAGAAGCCGGACGCCGAGAAGCCGGACGCCGAGAAGCCGGACGC
>CALAZQ010000512.1 GCA_937926325.1 uncultured Planctomycetaceae bacterium
TGCGCAAGTCCGGGGACAACTCCGGCGAGCGCCGAGAGATAATCGGTGGTCACCCGCATCGCTTCGTCGAAGTAGAAGTCGCGGGTGACAACCGGCCGTCGGGGGCCGGCATTTTCCTCTTGCTTCTCCTGCTCTTCCTTTTCGGCAGCCTTGCCTTCATTCCACTGCTTGGTGAACTCGGACTCAACGAGCGAAAGGGTCTTCTCGTCCTTCCGCTTTTCATACCGGGCGATGTCCTCGGCAAGTTCCTGAAACTCTTTGTCACCCGCGACCCGCCGGGCCGATCGCTCACGGAGCATCTTCAGCATGGCGTCGGTCACCTGCCCGGTTGGTGTGTAGTCGGCCCGCTCGACCTTGTCGAAGGGAATCGCATTGTCGAGGTCCGACTCACCGACCGGCAAATGGTTCGTGATGCTCGGCAGTTCGACATCGCTCTTCACCCCTTCCAGCTGCGTGCTCAGGCCGCTGGGCCGGTAGAACTGCTGCATGGTGATTTTGATCGCCCCGAGCGAGGGCGCGTTGGGCAGCCGTTGGAAGAGCTGCCGGCCCAGGTCGAGCAGGCTCTGCACCGTCCCCTTGCCATGGGTGGCGGCATCACCGATGACGAGGCCCCGGTGATAGTCCTGAATGGCCCCGGCCACGATCTCACTGGCACTGGCACTGAACTTGTTGACGAGCACCACCAGCGGACCGTCCCAGGCGACCCCCGGCTCGAGATCGTCGTACTGCTGCACCCGCTGGTCGGCATCCTTGATCTGGACCACCGGGCCGGTGTCGATGAACAGTCCGGTCAGCGAGATCGATTCGGGCAGCGAGCCACCGCCGTTATTCCGCAGGTCGAGCACCACGCAGTCAACGTTCTGCTGGCGGAAGCCGTCGAGCAGTTTGCGGCAGTCGCGGGTGCTGCTCTTGTAGTCGGCCTGCCCCTGCCGTGCGGCTGCCATATCCATGTAGAAGCTCGGCAGGTTGATCACTCCGATTCGCCAGGGGGTGCCGTCGGGCTTGCGGCCGTCTTCGATCACCTCCCCGCGGGCGGCACTGTCCTGAAGCTCGATTTTGGCCCGCACGATGTCGTAGACCGTCGGCACGGTCTGCCCGACCGGGATCACTTTCAGCCGCACCACCGTCCCCCGCTGGCCGCGAATCAGCTTGACAACCTCGTTGAGATTCACATCAACGACATCGACGATCTCCCCCTCCCGGCCCTGGCCGACTCCGACGATTCGGTCCTTCTTTTTCAGGCGTCCATCTTTGTCCGCCGCGCCACCCGGCACCAGTTCGGCGACTGTCGTATAGCCATCCTCCGCCTTCAGCGATGCCCCGATGCCGTCAAGCTGCAGCCGCATGCCGATTTCAAAATTCTCGAGCGTGCCCGGCGACATGAAGCTGGTGTGCGGATCGAGTGAACTGGTCAAGGAAGAGAGATAGGTCTCCAGCAGTTCATCGGCGGTCATCTGATGCATCCGCTTGGCAAAGCTGCGGTACCGCCGCAGCAGCTTCTTCCGGGCCTCTTCGGGCGAGGTCTTCTCCATTTTCTGCACCAACAGGTCGTACTTGATCCGCTTCCGCCACTTGTCGCGGGCTTCGGCGGGCGTTGCCGCCCAGGTGGCCGCATCGCGGTCGATCACGATCGACTCATCGCGGGTGTAGTCGAGTCGCGTGGCCAGAAGCTCATCGATCCAGGGCAGCCGCTCATCGACCCGCTGCAGGAAACGGTTGTAGGCTTCATAGGCAAAGCTGACGTCACCCCGCTGGACAAGATCGTCGAGGATGGTCTTCTTGCGGGAAAACTCTTCGACGTCGGCCTGGATGAAGTAGAGCTTCATCGGATCGAGTGCCTCGAGGAACGTGTCGAACCAACGGCCGGCAACCTCGTCATCGATCGGCCGCCGCAGGAAGTGCTCGCGCTCAAGGTAGCTCTTGACCGCGAGAGTGATCTGCCGGTCATTCGGGCCTGGCACCGGACCGTCAGGCCGGGTTGGGGCCGCTCCCGCGGGCGGCGACAGCATGAAGCAGAGTGTCAGGCTGGCAGCGAGGCAGGCTGCTCGCCGCCAGCAGCCGAGCGGACGACGGGCGGCAGTTTTCATCGGTCGGAAGTGATCCACGCAGCAGACTCCTCTCACGGGTGTCGCACCCCATCCGGGCACAAGAATCGCTGCGGAGTCGAGGAACAGACTGTTTCCCGGCCAGCACAGCCAACGTCTATTGTGACGACTTCCTCTGCCCGTGACGAGATGTTTTTCCTGGCCTTACCGGCCAATCGTGACCGGAAGAGAGCGTTTATGGGGAGGATTGAACGGCGTCGGGCACCGCCCGGCCCGTCCAGGCGGCCTCCCGCCCGCGATCGAGCAGGGCCCGCACAACCTCCTCTGCCGGCCCCAACCGGGGCACTTGCAGCCATTCGATCTGCGGATGTTCTTCGCGGGCCCGTTCCAGCCGGGCCGATACCTGGTTCTCCACATGCCCGCGGAACAGCAGGTGCGGCTGAACCACCACGCGGCCGATTGCTGGCTGGTCGGCGGTGGAACGGCTCAGCGCCGCGATGGCCTCATCCAGCGTCGGCCGGGCCGCCGCGACGAAGCCGATCCGAACGGGCTGCGTCGCCACTCGGGACATGCAGCCGAAGCATCGTCTGACCAACGCCCAGAATTGGGAGCCCGCCGTCGGGTCACTCGCCCCGCGGCCGACCACCAGCAGCGCCTCGCCGGCCGGCAGCGGCGGCAGCCCGGCCACCGTCTCGCAGTAGCGACGGCGGACGAGCTGCACGATCGCGGGATGCAGCCCCAGTGGCGCCGCCTGACGGACCGTGAGGCCACGCCGCGAGACGGCCTCGGCCAGCGCAGCCGGTACATCCCGCTTGGCATGCCCCGCGGTGAACAAAAGGATGGGCAGGGCCAGCACCTCGCGGCAGCCCCGGTCAGCCAGTCGGCCCACCGCCGCGTCGATGGAGGGCTCGATCACCTCGAGGAACCCCAATTCGACCGGAATCTCAGGCACCAGTCGGGCCAGCTGTTTCGCCACGGCCGCAGTCTCGGCCGCCCCGGTCGCATTGGCTGTTCCGTGTCCGACGACCACGACACCCACAGCCCGCGGAAACGCGGGCGTCGGAGCCTCCATCGGATCCCGGAAGATCGAGCCCCCCGGAGGCGAGGGGGATGTTTCGGCTGTGGTCGTCATGACGGTATAGTAACGGATCGTCTGCTCGTGGCGCGAGGAACCCGATCAATGTCGAGCGTATCGCTGCCGGCTCCGCCGCTGGGTCACCCCACTGAGGCCGGCTCAACAACAGTTCGGCTGGAGGCCGCCCTGATTCTGAGAATCGGCCGCCGGAATGGTCCGAACTTCGTCCTTGACCCGCGTCGCGAGAACACGCTCGGCCGCTCCGCTGATGCCGGCATCGTCATCCCCGATCGTCTCGCAAGCCGCGGGCATGCCGTCATCGAACGGGATTCGCAGGATGGCCGCTGGCAGGTCCGTGATCTGGGCAGCAGGAACGGCACCTGGGTCGATGGTCGTCGGGTCGATGAGGCGACGCTTGAACCGGGCATGACGTTACGGATTGGGACCACCGAACTGGTCTTCCGCACGTTTTCACGGCGTTCAACTGACAGCTGGCTCGATCGCTCCGAGCAGATTGTTCGCTGCGGTCCGGTAGGGGAGGTTGAAGGCCATGCCTTTCAGCGTGTCGGGACCGGCGGCAGCGACGACAATCGCCGCGGCATGCTGCTCTATCAGATGAGCATTCAACTGCTGGCCTCGCGGTCGATTGATGATGTCATCGCGGCGGCGGTCGAACTGGCCGTGGAGCAGACTGGTGCCGATGCTGTCGGCTGGTTCGATGTCAGCCGCACGGCCAAGCTCGAGCCGGTGCTGGTTGTCCCAGCCGAAGGAGATTTGGCCATGCAGGTCAATGATTCGGCCTGTCATCAACTGTCACAGGATGGCCAGGCGGTCTGGATCGCCAAGGCTGCGGCGGCAACGCAACCCGATGCGGCATTCGACCTTGCCTGTGTCCCCGTCCTCGATGAGGAACGACCCTGGGCGGCCATCTGTGCGACGGCCAGCCGCGGCAGCCTGCGGGACAGTGACTTCGATTTTCTCGTGGCACTGGCCAGCCTCGCTTCGGCAGCCTGCGCCGGCCACCGCACCGAGGCAGCCGCAGCCCAGCCGACGATCGGCCTGTCGCTGGCAACGATCGACACCATCGACGCAACGCCCGAACAGTTCCGTTCCATGGCGGCGTCTGCCGGCACGCTGCCGGAACCGCTGCGGGCGTCGGAACTGCTGGGCGATTCCCTCCGGCTGGACGACTGGCAGCGACTGCTTGTTCAGGAGGCCCTGCGGCGGGCCGAGGGGCGGGTGCCTGACGCGGCCGAAGCCCTCGGGATCAGCCGGGCCACGCTCTATCGCAAGCTCGAACAATACGGCCTCAGCCGGGATGATTTCAGCCGGGAGCCCCCGGCCGATGACGGCCTCACACCCGATGGCTCGTGAGCGACCCGTCTGGCTCGGCCGTGGTCCGGGGCAGGAGGCCGGCCACCACCAAGAGCACCGCCACCGCCGCCGCGTAGGGAAGCGCGTGCGAAGCATGCAGCGAGAACAGCGTCAGGCCGGTCAACGGGCCGAGGATTCTCGCCAACGAGGCAAACGACTGGTTCACCCCCAGCACTTCTCCCTGGCGATCAGCATCCGCCCGCTTTGAGATGATCGCCGACACCGATGGATTGACAAAGGCGAATCCACAGACCGCCACCGAGGCAGCGGCGTAGAACGCCGGGGGCCAGAGGCCGGCGGCCGCCACTCCTGGCTCGCGACCCGACAGGCCCCAGGCAATGCCGCCGACCGCCGCCAGCCCGAGCAGCATCAGCGTCACCCCCGCGGCAAGCAGCCGCCGTTCCGGCAGTCGCTTGGCCAGCGGCCGATAACCGCCACCGGCAAGCATCAGGACAAAGCCGATCGATGCGAACACCAGGAAGTTGGCGTCGTCCCCCATCCCAAACGCAGCCTTGGTCAGCAGGGCAAGGGTCGACTCAAACCCAGCCATCGCAAAGATCGTCAAGAAATAGATCAGCACCAGCCCGCCGATCATCGGCATCCGGAGCACCGCCAGGCTGCGGGCCACGCTCGGAAACTCTTTCGATGCCCCGCCACCCGGTCGCCGAGTCTCGCGAAAGACGAAGATTGCAATCAGCAGGGCAATGCCTGACAGCAGCGAGGCGATCGCCCCCACTCCCCAGCGGGCCTCATCAAACACAGCCAGCCCGAAGTAGGCGATCAGCGGCCCGAGCGTGAAGCCGCCGCCAAAGGCGATCCCGATCAGCGCCATCCCTCGGGCCCGGTTCTCGGGCGTCGTGCAGTCGGCGATCACGGCCGCCGCCGTTCCCACACTGGCCCCCGCAATTCCGGCTCCCACCCGCGCCAGCAGCATCAACGACAATGCCAGGACTGCTCCGTCGCGGGTCGGCTGTGGCTCAACCGGCACGCTGACGGCATAGCCGTAGAGGGCGTAGAAGACGACCGAACCGCTGAGGCTCAGCAGCAGGATCGGCCGCCGCCCGAAGCGGTCCGAGAGACGCCCCCAGATCGGGCTGAAAATGAACTGCATCAGCGAAAAGACCGAGAACAGAATCCCGATGACGGCACCGCCAGCCCCCCCTTCCAGCGGCGGCATGCCGATGGCATTCAGGTAGGGCTCGGCCTGCCGCGGCAACACTGGCAGCACGATGCCGAAGCCGAGCAGATCGATGAAAACCGTAAGGAAAACGATCAACAGGGCAAACCGAGCGGAGGGCTGCGGCGACCCACTGGCGGGCGGAATCTCGGCGTTCGGGGCATTCATGGACTGCTCACGGGGCGGGCGGCCAACTGGCGGTGGGGACGGCAGCCACCGGCCGGGCCGGCTAAACTGCCACAAGCATGTCAACCGTAGGCCGACAACCAGCGACACGACCAGACGATGCCCAGAGCGTGTCGGAGCTGACCGCCCGCGTCAAGGAGCGGCTTGAAACCGGGTTTGCCGACGTCTGGGTGACGGGTGAGGTGACCAATTTGACGGCCGCTGGATCGGGGCATCTGTACCTGGCACTCAAGGACGAAAAAGCCCTGCTGCGGGCCGTTGTCTGGCGGGGCGTCCGGCCGACGCTGGCGATTGAACCGGCTGATGGGCTGCAGGTGATCTGCCATGGCCGGATCGAGGTCTATGCTCCCCGGGGCAGCTACCAGCTGACGGTCGACCGCTGCCATGCCCTCGGCACCGGCACGCTCGAGGCCCGGCTGCGGGAACTGCACGCCCGGCTCGAGGCCGAGGGGCTCTTCGCTCCCGAACGCAAACGTCCTTTGCCCCGATTTCCCCGCCGCATCGGGCTGATCACAAGTCCATCAGGGGCCGCCATTGCCGACTTCCTCGAGACGCTGGCGGGGCGTTGGCCGCTGGCCGATGTGTTCGTGTTTCCCAGCCGGGTGCAGGGGGCCGGGGCCGCCGCCGAGCTTGCCGCCAGCCTCGGCCTCGCGGGGCGGCTGCAGCCACCGCTCGACACGATCGCCCTGGTCCGCGGTGGAGGCAGCCTGGAGGATCTCTGGGCCTTCAATGAGGAACCGGTCGTGCGGGCGATTGCCGCCTCACCGGTGCCGGTGGTCGCTGGGGTGGGCCATGAAATCGACGTCTCGTTGGCCGATCTTGTCGCCGACTGTCGTGGGCTGACGCCGACCGATGCGGCCGTCCGCATCGCCGCCGACCGGCGGCAGCTGCTCGAGGGCATCGCCAGCCTCGGCCTGCGGCTGCGGCTGAACCTCCAGCAGCAGACCGCTGCCGCCCGTCAACGGCTGGGTCGGCTCGCCGCCAGCCGACCACTGGCCGATCCTCACGAACCGATCAGGCGGCACCGCCGGCAACTCGCCGAGGACGCGCGGCGGCTGCGGCAGTTGGGGCTGGCCACCGTGCGGCGACTCCAGGACCGGCTGGCGGCGGCGGCTGGCCGACTTGACGCCAACAGCCCGCTCGGGCTGCTTGCCCGGGGTTATTCGGTGACCCGGCGTGCTGCTGGTGGGGGGGCGATTCGTTCCTGGCAGGAGGCCCCCCCGGGCACCACCACGATCACCCAGCTGGCCGACGGTGTCCTTCACAGCCGGGTGGAAACAAGCCAACCAGCCGTCGGCTCAACACCGCAGGAGACAACGCATGGCAGACACGCCACCGGCCGGTGAAACGGCCACGCCGTCATTCGAGGCCGGCCTCGACCAGCTCGATTCGCTCGTTCGCACCATGGAGTCGGGTGACCTCAGTTTGGCCGAGTCGATTGCGGCTTATGAGCAGGGCGTCACACTGCTCCGTCGGCTGCATGAGGAACTGGGTGCCATCGAGCTGCGGGTCAAGACACTCGTGCAGCTCGACGAGGATGGCAATCCTGTTTTCGAGCCGGTCAGCAGTGCCGCCGCCGAGCCCGCAGCGGGCAGCGAAGCCGACGAACGACCCACGCGTGGACGCCGCCGGGGCCGTAAGCCCGCCGCCGCCGGCACCAGCAACCGGCAACGCCTGCCCGGGATGGACGAGCCCAGCGAGACCCCGTAAAACCCGGCCTGGGGTGGAATCGCATCCGCCTGCAAGAATGCTATTTGCCGAGCACCTCTGCGACCGACTCTGGAATACGGTATGAGCAGCCCAGCCGATCTGCCCGCCTCCGTGACCGCCCCTGCGGCTGAGCTCGATGCTACCGTTCAGGCCACGCTGGCAGCGGTGCAGGAATTCATTGATCCGCGGCTGGAAGCGGCGACTGAGCTTTCGGACGACGCGCCGCCGCGGCTGGTTGCCGCCCTGCGGCATGCCCTGCTCGCCCCCGGCAAGCGGCTGCGTCCGGCCCTCGCCCTCGAAGCGGCCCGCATCTGCGGCGGCAGTTGGGAACAGGCGGCACCGGCGGCCGTCGCCGTCGAGATGATCCACGCCTACTCGCTGGTCCACGACGATCTGCCCGCCATGGATGATGACGACCTGCGACGGGGCCGGCCCACCTGCCACCGGGCCTTTGATGAGGCGACGGCGATCCTCTGCGGCGATGCGCTCCAACCGCTGGCCTTCGCGACGCTGGCGAGGGGATTGCCGGCGGCGACCGCCGGCGAGGCCTGCCACGTACTGGCGGTGGCGGCGGGCGCCGAGGCACTGGTGGGGGGGCAGGCTGACGATCTGGCAGCTGAGCGGGGCTGGATCGCCGACCTTGCCGACAAAACAGAGGCCGACCAGGTCCGCTGGATGGAGCGGATTCACCGCCGGAAGACCGGCTGCCTGTTTCTCGCTGCGCTCGACCTGGGCTGCCTGGCGGCGGGTGGTGATCAGGCCCGGCGGGATGCCTTGGCGGCCTACGGTCGAGCCTTTGGGCTGGCCTTTCAGATTGCTGACGACCTGCTCGATGCCGAGGGCACTGAGGCCGATCTGGGCAAGCGGGTCGGCAAGGACGCCGATCGGGGCAAACTGACGTTCCCGACGGTGATCGGCGTCGCCGCCAGCCGCGAGCGGGCCGAGGAACTGGCCGCAGAGGCCGTTGCGGCACTCGCTCCCTTCGGTGAGCCGGCTGCAAGCCTGATCACCCTGGCCCGCTGGATTGTGAGCCGCCGGAGCTGACCGTCGCGGCGGGCTCTGCGGCAGCCGGTCGCACGACTATAACTGAATCGGGTACCATTGCGTCGGCCGAGAGTTCAGTTTCACCCCGCGGCGGGGTCATGGACGAGGAGGCTCACCGCCATGCCAGCATTACTGCCAACGATCGCGTCGCCGCGGGACCTCCAACGTCTGTCGCTGGAGCAACTGGAGGCGTTGGCCGCCGAAATGCGGCAGGCGCTCTGCAAGGTGGCGGCCACGCGGACCGCCCATTTCGCCTCGAACCTCGGCGTCGTCGAACTCTGCTTGGCCCTGCACCGGGTCTTTGACTTCAGTCGCGACCGGCTGATCTGGGACACCGGCCATCAGATTTACCCCCACAAATTGATTACCGGGCGGTACGCTGAGTTCGATTCCATCCGCACCCGCGGCGGCCTGATGGGATTTCCCAATCCGGCGGAAAGCCCGTACGACCTGTTCATGACGGGTCATGCCGGCTGCAGCGTGTCGGCGGCGCTCGGGCTGGCCAGTGGCGACAGCCTCCGGGGAGAGGACGACCGCCGCAGTGTGGCCGTGATCGGAGATGGGGCATTGCCGTCGGGAATTGTCTTCGAGGCCCTCAATAACGCCGGATTTCTCAAAAAGCGGATGATCGTCATCCTCAACGACAACCGGATGTCGATCTGCCCGCGGGTCGGGGCGTTGGCCGAATACCTCGATGTCATCCGCACCAACCCGTGGTACCGAGGACTGCGGGACAAGGCCGGCGACCTGATGAAGGGTGTGCCGATGGTCGGTGAGTCGATGGAGCGGATGTTTGTCAACGTCAGAGACTCACTGAAGGCGACCATCCATGGCGGCATGCTCTTTGAATCGCTCGGGGTTCGCTACTTTGGTCCGGTCGAAGGGCACACCCTGCCGAACCTCATCCGCTATCTGGAACTGGTGCGAGACGAAGAGGGGCCGATCCTGCTGCATGTGCTGACTGAAAAAGGACATGGCTTCAAGCCGGCGGAAGCTGATCCGGTCTTCTTTCACACGCCCGCGCCGTTCGAGTGCGATGATGATGACTGCATCATCGCCGTTCGGAAATCTTCGGTCCGCGGGTACACCGACGCCGCCAGCACCGCAATCGCAAACTGCATGCGGCAGGACGACCGAGTCACCGTGATGACCGCGGCGATGTGCCAGGGCAACAAGCTTGAGAAGGTTCGGGAGGAATTCCCCGAGCGGTTCTTCGACGTCGGGATCTGCGAATCGCATGCGGTCGCCTTTGCCGCCGGCCAGGCCAAAGCGGGCTGTCGGCCGATCGTCGATATCTACAGCACGTTCCTGCAGCGGTCGTATGACCAGATCTTTCAGGAGGTCTGCCTGCAGAATCTGCCGGTGGTCTTCATGCTTGATCGCGCCGGGCTGACGGGGCCAGATGGTCCGACGCACCATGGACTGTTCGACCTCGGCTACCTGCGGCTGTTTCCGAACATGACCATCCTCTCCCCTGCCGATGAATGCGATTTGGCGGCCATGCTCGACTGGGCGTTGGCTCAGGCGGGGCCGGTCGCCATCCGCTACCCGAAGGCGGTGCTCGAAACGGCCATACAGGAACGCTTCGGCTCTGACCGTCGTGCCATTGAACGGGGCCATTGCGAACCGCTTTCGAGCGGCCGCGACGGCCTCATCGTCGGCTGCGGCAGCCTCGTCAGCAGCTGCCTCCAGGCGGCTGATTTGCTGCAGCAAGAGGGCCTTGAGGTCGGTGTGATCAATGCCCGGTTCATCAAGCCACTCGACCAGCAGAACCTGCTTGAGCGGATTGAAGCCGCCCCTTGGGTCGTCACGGTCGAAGAACATGCCTTGCCCGGCGGCTTCGGCTCGGCCCTGCTTGAGGCGGTCAACGACGCCGGTGTTTCAGCCGGGCCGATCAGCCGGCTCGGCATTCCCGACCGATTCATTGAGCACGGTGACCGGGGTGAGCTGCTCGCCGATCTGGGGCTTGATGCCGCCGGCATCGCCGCCACCTGTCGGCGACTGGCTGGTCGTGAGGCGGCGACAACCTGTTCGATTCCGCTCCACGACTGATCGCAGGCCACCCGTGATGCGGCTTCCGCGGTGGTGCACCCGACTTCCCCGCAGGGCATTCCTGAATCGATGCCACCGTCTCACGAATCTGCCAGCACGCTGAAATCGGGAACACCGCTGACACCGCCACTGGCCATTGCCATTGTCGGCCCTGAGGAGGTCGCGGGCATTGCAGGACTCGCGCTGGGCATCGAACGGCTGCTGACGGACCGGGGGCACACCGTTTCGGTTCGCCTTGCCGCCCGTTCAGCCTGGGAGCCTGCTGGCCCGGACATCGCCCCCGAAAACATTGCCCAGCAGGCCGATCTGGTGATCGTGCTGGGGGGAGATGGCTCGATCCTCCGCACCGCCCGCTGGATGGGCTACCGGCAGACGCCCGTGCTCGGTGTCAACCTGGGCCGCCTCGGCTTCCTGGCCGACTTTTCCCCTCCGGAGATCGAGGAAGCCATCACGGAGGTGATGGAAGGCCGCTTTCGCCTCGTCGAACACATGATGTTCGAAACCGAGGTCGTCCGTGACGGCCGGGTGGTGGCGGCCGACCTCGGGCTCAACGAGACCTCGCTGCTCGCCGGCCCACCGTTCGCAATGATTGAGATCGAGCTCTTTGTCGATGGTGAACTGGCCACGGTCTATCGCGGTGACGGCCTGATCGTCAGCACGCCGGTCGGCTCCACCGCCTACAACCTCTCGGCTGGCGGCCCGATTGTGCGAAAATCGCTCGACGCCTTCATTTTCACTCCGCTCAACCCGCATACCCTCACGAATCGCACCGTGATCGACGCCGCCCAGCGGGACTATTGCCTGGTTGTGCCGGCCCCAAATGAGGGGTCAGCCTGTGTGGTCGATGGCCGACAACTGACGCGGCTGGAGCCGGGAGACCGGGTCCGGGTCGCGTTGGCCAAACCAAGATTTCACTTGATTGAAACCAGTCAGCACGGGTACTACTCGACGCTTCGCGACAAACTCGCCTGGGGCGGTGGCCTGAACAGGCCGGCAGCCCCGCCCCTTTCAGAGTCACCGTCATGACGCCTCGATGCCGTCTGAGCCCAGCCCTCATCAGCAGCCTGCTGAGTCTGCTCTGGTGTTTCGCTGGAACGGCGGCGGCAGCCGAGGCGACGGCAGGGGACAAGGACGGCCTGATCCTCCGGTATCACTTCACCCCGGGTGAAGCGGTTTCAGCACGGGTAGCCCACCGTGCCGTGACTGAAACCACCATCAACGGCACCACCCAGTCGGTCGAAACCGCAACCGACTCGGTAAAAACCTGGCGGGTCACGGGGGTCGATCCCGAGGGCCAGACGACCATCGAGCATCTGGTGAACGACGTCACAATGACTTCGCGGACGGGCGGTCAGGAGCAGACCCGCTGGGAGAGTGACAGCACCGCCCCACCTCCGCCCGGCTACGAGGGCGTACGGCTGAGCCTGGGCCGCCCCCTGTCGCAGCTGACCATTGACAGCTGCGGCCGGGTGCTGAGCCGACGGGATCTGTTCCCGAACCCGCCGTCGAACACCGGCGACCTGATGGTTGTTCCCCTGCCCGATGAGCCCGTCTGCGTCGGCAGCAGCTGGAACATCCCGGAAGAGATCATCGTCGATGTTCCTGGTGGGCCGAGAAAATCAATCCGCACGAGGCTGCGGTATGAGGTGACCGCCATCCGCGACCAGCAGGTGCAGATCGATGTCGATACCACCGTGCTCACACCGGTTGATGACCCTCGCATCGAGGCGCGGCTGCTGGAACGAATCTGGGACGGCCACATCGAATTTGATGCCGCCAAAGGCCGCGTGCTGAGTCGGTCGGCCAGCGTTGACCGCCGGGTCGTCGGCTTCCATGGCCCCCAATCCAGCGTGCGATACAAAGCCAGCCGCGACGAGCAGCTGCTCGTTCGCTAACGGGCGGCAGGGTGGCACCACGCCACCCGCTTACCCGGCCCGCAAGGCGTCTTCCACGCGGCGGATCGCCTGCTCGACATCCCAGGTGGCGTCCGCCAGCACCACATCGGCCCGGGTGGTCATCCACTTGCGGACCGTCTTTTCGGCCGCGATCACCGTCGAATGGCTCCGCCGGCCGAAATAGCGACCGATCTCCGTCAAGGCGGCCCCGGTGTGTTTGCGGGCCAGGAACATCGCCAGCATCCGGGGGTGGTTGACGGCCCGCGACCGCCGCGAGTTCTGCAGATCGGCAGCGCCAAGCCCGAAGGCCGTACAGACCGCCTTCTCAATATCGGCCAGCCGCAGGCTGCGGCTGCTGGAACGAACCAGATCGGCGAGCGCCTCGCGGGCCAGATCGAGGGTCACCGGTGCACCGAGCATGTGGCTGGCAGCCTCGAGCCGATTGACTCCGCCAATCAGTTCACGGGCATGACGGGTGAGGTGATCGGCCAGATAGCCGACCACTTCCTCGGGCAGATCGAGCCGGCGACGGGAAGCCAGTCCAGTAACGATCCCCCGACGGACGTCATGGTCAGGCGGAAGGATGGCAGCGGTGATCCCGCCCCGAAGCCGTCCGGCCAGTTCGCTGCCGAGGCCGGCCAGCCCCTCAACGTCCCGGTCACTGGCAAAGATGATCTGCTTGCCAGCCCGGTGCAGGCTGTCAACGGTGCTCTGCAGTTCGAGCAGTGTGGCCCGCTTGCCGATGAAAAACTGCAGGTCATCGATCGCCAGCAGATCGACCGAACGGCAACTCCGACGAAAACCGGGCAGCCCGGTTCCGCGGAGGGCCTGCAGAAAATTCGTCGTGAACTGCTCCGCCGAGAGCACCAGGGTGGTCAGCTCGGGCCGCTGTTCCCGGGCCTGGCTGCAGATAGCCGCCAGCAGGTGGCTTTTGCCGACTCCCGTCGGGCCATGAAGCAGCACCGGTGAAATCTCGCCCATCCGGCTGGTGGCCAGTTCGGCTGCCGCATAGGCCATCCGATTGCTTGCGCCGACCACGAATTCATCCAATCGTACATCCGCTCGACTCGGACGTGCAGTCGCTCGCTCAGTCTTCGGCCGGCGGCGTAGCTGCTTCGGTGCTGCCCCACGAGGGCGGCGAGAGGCTTTGCCCTCCTGCTGCCGGTCCCGGGCCGCCGGCCGCGACAGAGAACCATTCAGCTGCCCACCGGCAGGCGGCGGCGGGACATCTGGCAGCGGCTGCCAGTGAATGTCGACCTGGCCACCGCAGACCGACTCCGCCACCTCCCGCACATCCTGGCTGAAGGTTTTGCGGAGCCAATCACCAGTGAAACCCGGATCATGGAAGAGCCTGACGGCCCACGCCGCCGCTGTTCCCTCGGCTGGCAGCACCTCGATTTTCAGGCTCTGGCCGAACCAGACGGCGAACCGCTCACATCCAAGCCGCTGCTCGAGCGCCGCAGCAATTTCCTCACCGGGCGCTCCACCTTCCGGCACACTCGGGGTCTGGCTCGTTGCGGCCGGCAGGTTCCGACCAACCACCTCGGCGGTCACCTCAGCGAGGCTTTGCGGACCGCGACGGGGGTTTCGAGAGCGGCGGACCGACGGCTGCCGCCCAGGCTCCGTCAGGCCGTCACCACACCCACGCTCACGAGATTTCGCCACGTCCTGCGACACTCCATGTCCCGGGGAAGGTCCCGGCACCACTCCATTGCTGCAGGCATCGTTCCATGAGGCATGGCCTGATGCCGGCGCCGGGGCGACACGCACATCGATCTTCAGAAGTGACGATCGAATGGCCTGCTGCCACCGCCCGGCGGCCGAGTATAGAAGTGCTAGCAGTGCTGTCAAACAACGCCCCAGCCTGTCACCAGCAGAGGCCGTTTTCCCGTTCGGAAGGTTGCACTTTTGCTGTCTTCAGCGGATTGAGGCCGGTGGAAGTTCTGTGGATTGAATCGTTTTCCGGTGCGGCACCGGCCGCCGCTGCAACAGCCTGATAAATCGCCGCCGCCCGCGACAGCCACCCCCGCTGGCCTTGGCTCAATTCGCGTATACTCGCGATCGCAGAGAGCCTGGGGCCAGGCTCGCGTGTCAGCCTTCTGCTGCCTGATCGCGCGATGTGACAGGTCGGGTCCGCACCGCCAACTTTTGTTCAGGTCCAGACGATGATGAATTTTTTCCGATCGCAGACGGGTTCGAGACCGGGCCTGCTGGGACTGACAATCTGGGCCGGGCTGTTGGGTTGGCCTGGTCTGGCCGCCGCCGCGAATCAGGAACGGCTCACACCCGACGACATCGCCGTCGCCGAACCGCTGCAGGTACCGCTCTCGGCAGCCAAGCCGCCGCCGGCAGATCCAGAGGCGGCAGCAGCGGCCCCCACAGCCGAACCCAAGCCGAAAAGTGGCTGGCTCGGCCTGACCGTCGATGACTCGCTGGTCACCGGGCGGCTGGTGATCGTGGAAGTGGCCGACCCAAGCCCGGCTGATAGCGTTGGAGTGCGACCTCAGGACGTGCTGCTGGCGATCGATGGTGAACCAATTCAGACTGCCGACCAGCTTGCCGCCGTGCTAGCCGCAATTCCACCTCAGAAACAGGTTCGGGCCCTGATCGGCCGAACCGATGGGGTGAAGGAGGTCACCATGACCGCCAGTGAGCGACCCGCCGCCACGCGGTCGCCAACTGCCGTCGCCGTCACCCCCCCCGCTGCTCCGGAGACTGCCGCCGCGGCTGCACCGGCCGCATCCCGATTCAGCAGCCCCGCAGTGGCCACGGGACCAGCCACACCTGCTCCGGCGTTACCGCAGGTCGAGATGCCGGCGGCGGCTACCGACCGGCCGTTCCCGGCTTCCGCAGAACCGCTCGTCGCCAACCCAACCGGCTCACGGTTCGGCAGCCCCAGCCCCAGCCGCCAGCCACCCGCGGCCCTGCCCACGCCGCGGGCAGCCGCTCCACTGAAGTCAGCGGCTCGTGCTCCGTCGGCGATGACCAGAACTCCTGCGTCCGTGTTTCAAGGCCGGACGGCCCTCGGCGTGCGAACAGTTGCCATCGATGCCGCTACCCAGGCACGCTATCGCCTCCCGGAACCGACGGGTGCCTATGTCCTGGGGGTGATCGACAGCCTGCCAGCTTCCCAGGCTGGCCTGCCTCCGGGGAGCGTGATCGTCGCCTTCGATAATCGCCCGATTCGCTCTCCGGCGGAGCTCAATCAGCTGGTGACTGAGAGCCCGCCGGGCCGCCTCGTCGCACTTGAGTATGTGCTGCCTGGAGGAGAGGCCAGGCGGGCCGATATTGAGCTTGAAGCGCTCGAGCCTGCGCTTGAGCGAGCCCTGATCGGCGTGCCGTC
Organism: uncultured Planctomycetaceae bacterium; assembly: GCA_937926325.1. Classification (GTDB taxonomy): domain Bacteria; phylum Planctomycetota; class Planctomycetia; order Pirellulales; family UBA1268; genus UBA1268. The sequence goes on from CALAZQ010000512.1 coordinate 15,902, forward strand.
GCCTGATGGTCAGGCAACGGGAGCAGCGCCACGGCTCGCTCAGCGACCGATTGCAGCGGCTGCCCCCCGGTTGCCGGTCGCTGCGAACCCGGCCAACTCCCAGTCTGCCAGCGATCAACTGCTGCGGCAGGAGCTCAGGCTGCTGCGAGAAGAGGTGCTCCGGCTTCGGAGTCGTCTCGATGCACTTGAGCGGGCTCGACCGGCAGGAGGCCGTGCCCGGGGTGACACTCTTCGCTAATGGCGGCGGGCAGCGACGCAGAGAGCGACGGCAAACCGGATCGTTCGCCGGCCCTTTGGGGTCACCGCAAAATCATGCCGCATCTCTGCTGAGACCGAGCCGCTCAAATTCTTCCGCAAGGGTCACTCCCGGACTGGCAGGAACCGCGGCAGCCCAGCGAGCGGTTCGAGAAGCTTCTGGCCTGACCGCCCGGTCACCCGGCCTTCGTCCACCCTCAGCCGCCCACTGCCGGGCATCATCGCTGAGATGATTCAACAGCCGCTCCACACCCGCCCGCTGCTGTTCGAGTTGATCGCGATCGAGTTGGGGTGGAATCTGGATCGCGCGGCTGACCACCGCCCGGCCACGGCTTCCTGGCCGGGGCACGGCAAAGCGATCCCAGGTGCCGAGCCGCCAGGGCCGGTCATACCCCAGCCCCATCGCCACCAGCGGAATACCGAGGCTGCTGGCCAAGAAGACGCAGCCTGCGGCAAGCCGGCGGCGGGGTCCCCGGGGACCATCAGGGGTCATCGTCAGGTTGCCCGTTTCCGCCCGCTCGGAAAGCTCCCGAACGGCCGCCGATCCTCCATGAAAGCTGCTGCCCCGAACCGTTCCAAAGCCCATCATTCCCGCAACCCGGGCGAGAACGTCGGCGTCAAAATGCCGCGAGAGCAGCATCGAGATGTTGCAGTGCCCGCGGAGATAGAGCGGCAGCAGGATGTTTTCGTGCCAGAAGACATAGATCTTGGCCCCCTGGTAGGCAGGATGCACCGGATCGATGGTCGGGTCACCATAGTCAGCCCGAATCCGGAGCGTTGCCATCCACTGCCGGACAACCGCCGTAGAAGCCAGCGAAACAGCACCAATCGCCAGGGGTGATTGCAGTCTCATGGAAGCAGCCAGCAGGCTGACAGGTCTCCGCTGCGGGGGACGAAACGGGAATTGAACCGGGCAAACCTCGATGGGCGGTCTCAGCGTGGGGCGGCAGCCAGTGGCCAGACGCCGGTAAACACTTCTTCGGCCGGCCCCGTCATGAAAACTGAGCCCCGCCCGTCCCAGCCGAGCTGCAGATTGCCACCGGGCAGTTCGGCCGTGATGGCCGCCGCGGTTCTGCCTGTGAGAATGCCGGCGACACAGACCGCCGACGCTCCGGTGCCACAGGCCTGAGTGATCCCGGTGCCCCGCTCCCAGGTACGCACCCGGACCCGGTCAGCCGCCAGCCGCTGAACGAAATGAACGTTGATCCGCCGCGGGAACAACTCATGCCGTTCGACAACCGGCCCGATCGTTTCCAGCGGCACGGCGGCCACGTCTTCACAGAACAGCATCACATGGGGATTGCCCATCGAGACACAGGTCATGCGTGGGTCGAGCGCGGCTGCCTGCCACCAGTCAGCTCGCGGGCCAAGTACCGTTGCGGGTACATCCACGAGTTGCCGGAGGCCAGCTTCAGCCCGCACCGGAATCGCGTCCGGCTCGAGCAACGGCTCACCCATATCGACTCGGACTTGGCTTGCTCGCGGCCCTGTCGGCGTGACGCCCAGAGCCAGCACCCCTCGGCCAGTCTCAATGGCCACCTCACCAGCCGGCGCATAGCCGCGGGAGACGACGAGATGGCCGACACAGCGGACGCCGTTGCCGCACATCTCAGACTCGCTGCCATCGGCATTGAACATCCGCATGCGGGCCGCAGCGACGGGCGACGGTTCGACCAGAATGAGACCGTCCCCGCCCACGCCCCGGTGCCGGTCGGCCACCTGCGGCGCAAGGGTTACGGGGTCGAAGGCCGTCCGCTCAGCAAAGCGATCGATGTAGACATAGTCGTTGCCCAGCCCGTGCATCTTGACGAAGGCGAGCCGCGCATCTGCTGCTTCCACTGTCACGCCGACCGTCTCCTTCGTGGCGATGCGATCACTCGTCAGGCCCGCGACGCCCGCCGCCGCCGGCAGCTGAGCCAATCGCACCCTGCAAGTCGGTATCGTACGCTCAGCAATCAGATCCCTCTAGCGGCTCGCCACCGCCTCGTTCGGCGAGCCGTTTCGCACAGGCACCAGCCCCTACAGCCCCCGCGGCAGACCGCCCACCGCATCGTCCGGCCGACCGGCGAGGCGGCGGCCACGGCCGTTCTCCTGCCGCTGCGACTGGAGCTTCTGCAACGCCGCAGCCAGGGTCGGAAAGGCCTCCGTCGAAAGCTCGGGCTCGCCCAGCGTGCCATCGACATGGAGCAGCAGGAACTGGCCACTCGCCCCCCCCAGCATCCGCTTCATTGCCGGCAGTTGTGTTTCAGCATCACCCATGATCGAGCGGAAGGTCATCTGCAGGTTGCCGTCGAAGTCAACCTCACCGTTGCCAACGAGGCTGATGGCATCCCCTGCCAGTTCGATCTCATCGAGGTAGGCGTGGGGGCCCTCGATCCGGAACTGCACGTGGCTTGAGCCGAAGGCGTTGCGGTCAGGCGGCTTGACCCGCAGCACCTTCAGCATCGCCACCACCAGGGGCAGTTCATAGATATCGGCATCGCGGAGCCGCAGCTGCCCGTCTCCCCGCAGCGAATGGGTGCCGGTTCGCGTACCACTGACCTCGATCGAACCAAAGACCCGCCCCCGATACCGGTGCGGCGTGCCCCGGCAGTCACAGGCCAGCCGCTCGAGGTTGGCATCAGAGACGGTTGCCGCCACGGTAAAGCCACCCAGGCCGGAGGCAGAGGCCATGCCGTCAACCTCGAGCGTCCCCCCGGCCATGGCGGCTGACAGCCGTCGGGCCGGGCCGCCGTCTCTCGCGGCGAGCGCGCCGAACCGCACTCCGGTCTGGTCCATCGTGAGCGGTCCCCGAACCTGCGTCAGCTGCACCCCCTGCCAGATCGCACTGTCGAGGTCGACTTCCCCTGAAGCATGCCAGGTCTGGCCGTCGGTCTGCCCGGTGATCTTCAGCCCCCCATGGACGTGATCGAGGGCGACGCCAACATCAAGCCCCCCCTGCTCCATATCGAGATGGAAGTTCCATGATGCGGCACAGCGGCGTCCGGGTGACCGCGTGCCACCCTCCGCCGGCTGCCGGTCGGTGGAGTAGATATCGAGACTCCCCTCCAGCGAAAGCAGCCCCCGGGGCTCGACTGCTGCCACGGCCCGCTGCAGCCCGACCGGCAACGCCCGCACCAGCTCGTGATCAGCCCGAAAGCGATTCGCCGAAAGCCTGGCCAGCGAGACGTGCCAACTGCCGTCGGGCAGAAAGCGGCAGCGGCCGTCGGCGGCCACCGTGGTCCGGGCATGGACCCCCCGCCAGCCCTCCAGTTCGAGCAGGCCGTCATTCCAGGTGAGCCGGCCCTGGAGCTGCTCCAGCCGATAGGGAAACCAGACCGGCTCGATCGAGACAGTATCTCCGTGCGGGGTGGCTTGGAGCAGCACCTGGGTCTGCTGGGAGCCGATGACATGCCGGACTGTCGCCGAGAAATCGGCCTGCCCCCGGGGCCCAAGGTCGTCCCAGAAACGGGCGACGCCAGGGGGAAGCGCGTCCCGGAGTTCCTGGTCGAGAACCACCCGGCTACCGGCCAAATCGAGCGTGAGGAGATCACTGCCATCGCCGCCGCGGACGAGCCGTCCTGCACAACGCACTTCACCGGTGTCGTTTCTGGCGGTCAGCCCGGTCAGGGTCCACTCACCGTCGTGCATCCGCACCGTGCCCCGCACTTTTGTCAGCGGATAAGGAAACCGCAGATAGCGGAGACTGCAGTCGGTTAGCCGCACATCGAGTGAGTTGGTGTGCCCCTTCGGGAGGGAGGGATCACGGTCGTGCCGGAAACTGAAGTCGAAGGTGCCGGCCGCCCGGAGCCGACGGAGCACATCCGCCCCCTTGTCGGGCATGGCGGTGAGCAGGCGATCGTCAATCGGCATGTCGGTGCCCCGGACGTCGATGTGCCCGACCGAGCCACCCTCTGCAAGCTGCAGGCTGCCGGTCACCTGCACGTCATTGCCCCCTGCCTGTCCAGTCAGGTGCAACGACAACTGTCGATCGTCGAGGATGACGGTGCCGACGGTGCGGTCGAGCCGGTAGGGAAACCGGTAATGGGTCAGCGAGAGGTTGCGGCACCGCACAGAAACCTTGGGGGTGAACCGGCCGGCGGCACGGCTGAGTTCGGCCCGGAGATCGACTTCGCCCTGGGGCAGCAGCTTCCGCCAGTGCCCGGCCCACTCAGGTGGCAGGAACGGCTGCCACTGCCGTCCGACAACCATTCGCTCGGCCTCCAGCAGGCAATCGAAATCGGCCTCATCGGTCCAGCCCCCGGTCGCTGCAGAACCCCGAAACAGCGTCGCCCCCGACCGAGCCGAAGCGGTGGCAATGTTGAGCCCATTGCGGTCTGCGGTGAATGAGGCGGTCATGTCGGTGAGCGGAAACGGCAGCCGGGGATGTTCAAATCGTCCGTCGGCCAGGCCGCCGCTGACCTGAAAGGCTGCTGACGCCAATTCGTTGAGACTGCCGGTGGCAGTTGCGGTGAGGTCGAGCCGGACGCTCAGGCCGGCCGCGGCCTGACGGTGCCAGCCGCCTGCCACCAGACCAGCCGGCAGTAACGTTGCCAGCCGGGGTTGAAACTCGAACCCCTCGACAGCCGTCTCCACCCGAAACTGTTGCGTGGCCAGCGAGACCGCCCCGGTGAGACTCAACCGCTCGACGGTCTGACCATCAAGACTCAACGCAATCCGCGACCAGGCAACGCCGGCCGGGTCTGTCGCTGCAGGCTCGAGGTCGAGCCGCCCCTGGCGGAATGTTTCCCGAAAACCGGCAGCAACGTCTTCGAAGAGAACGGTTGCTCCTTCCACGCTGATCGGGACCGCGGTGGCTGATGCCGGCTGGCCGAACAGCCGCTGCAGGTTCCAGCCGCCCTGCTCCAGCCGGATCACCTGCAGCACCGGCCGCACCACCCGCACAGCAGTGATCGCAGGTGGCCCCAGGGCAAGGTCGGCCAGCGTGGCGTCACAGGCCAACTGGGCTTCATCGATCCGGAGGAGCTGCTGCCAGGGCTCGGGCAGGGCGGGGTCGGTCAGCGACAGGCCCCGCAGCACAATGCCGCGGCCCGCCTCCAGCGTGGCCCCTTGCACCTCGACCCGCAATCCGGGAAACCGGGCCGCCACGGCCCGCTCAACATGGCCACGAATTTCTTCGTTTATCCGGCTGGTACCGATGGCAGCAGCTGCAATCACGCCCGCCACCGTGACCGGGACGGCCCAGCGGACGAGCGACCAGAGAAAATCGGTGAAGCTGTTCACAAGCACACGTTCCCCCGACGACCCTGAGGCCGGGAGGACAGACGGGCGGACGGGGAAATGCGGCGGAGACGATAGAAAGCCTCCTCCCGGGCGGTCAAGCCGCCAATCAGCCGCTGAGTTGACCGCTGTTTCGCAGCCTGTGGGTTCTTGCTATAGTCCGCAGTCCACCAGGTTGAAGGAATTCGGCCACTGCCCTGGGGGGCCGGCGGTCAGGTGATCTCCCGGCCGCAGTCCACCCCTTTCGAACCCCAATCGTTATCCCGGTCCCTTCCTGCACGAAAGCGAACGCCCTATGCCTGCCGCCCAGACACCTGCCAACAAGGCCATCTTCTGGGGCTGCTTTATCGCCCTGATCACGACGTCATTCGCTTTTTTCACCCGGATGTATCTCTGTGATGTTCGATTTGGCACCGACTTTGGGCTCGACAAGGTCGACATTGGGGCGCTGAAGGGGGCGGGGGTCTGGCCCTTCGCGATTTCGATCATTCTGTTCAGCCTCGTGATCGACAAAATTGGCTACCGGATCGCGATGCTGTTTTCGTTCGCCTGCTACGCGATCTACCTGGTGTTGGCCTGTCTGGCATACGCAGCCATTCAGGGGGTTCAGGGGGCCGAGGTGACCGCCGCTCAACAAAAAGGGCATGCCTTGCTGTATTGGGGCAGCATCGTCCTGGCGCTGGGAAACGGAACGGTCGAGGCCTTCATCAATCCAGTCGTGGCCAACATGTTCAGCCGTGAAAAGACCAAATGGCTGAACATCCTGCATGCTGCCTGGCCGGGCGGGCTCGTTATCGCCGGCATCATGACGATCGCGCTGGCTGATACCGCCGCCAGCGGTGACTGGAGAATCGTGCTGGGCATCATTGCCCTGCCCGCGGTGATCTATCTGGTGATGCTCATCAATGCCAAGTTCCCGGTCAGCGAAACCGAACAGGCCGGGGTGAGCTATCGGGACATGCTTGCCGAGTTCGGCGGCTTCGGGGCGTTGGTTGGCTTCGGTTTGATTTTCATGCAGCTCGGCGAGGTCTTTGGCTGGTCGATTGGCGTCACCGGAGTGCTCACCCTGTTGGTCACCATCGGCTTTGCCGCGTACACCAAAAGCGTCGGCCGGGGCATTCTGGCCTTTCTCATCATCATCATGATGCCGCTGGCGACGACCGAAATCGGTACCGACGGCTGGATCAGTGGACTGATGGAAGAGCCGATGAAAGAGGCCGGCTTCAATGCCGGCTGGGTGCTCATCTACACCTCGGCGATCATGATGGTGCTGCGGTTCTTCGCCGGACCGATCGTCCACAAACTCTCCCCAATCGGGCTGCTCATCCTGAGCTCTGTGCTGGCGGTTGCCGGCTTGCTGGCACTCTCACAGACGGGCAGTTCTGGCCTGGCCGTTATCTTTGCCGCGGCCACACTCTACGGATTCGGCAAAACCTTCTTCTGGCCGACCATGCTCGGGATCACTGCCGAGCAATGCCCAAAGGGCGGTGCCCTTACCCTCAACGCCATTTCTGGCATCGGCATGATCGCGGTGGGAGTGCTTGGGTTCCCCTACATCGGCTTCTTGCAGGAGCGGACGGCAAGCGCCGAACTGGCCGCCTCTTCGCAGGCCATCGCTGCCGAGGTGCTCGTTGAAAAGAGTTACCTGGGACTGCCCTACCAGGCGATCGATCCCGAAAAAACAGGCGGCCTGCAGAGCGAGGGAGCAGCCGAGGCCTTGGCCGCAGCCAGCAAGGCGGGGCAATTTGACGCCCTCGCGAAGATGGCCGCCTTTCCCGCCTTCATGCTGGTCTGCTACGGCATTCTCGGACTCTACTTCCGAAGTCGTGGCGGCTACACCGCGGTGCATCTGGGCGCAGAAGACGACCTGTCACACCCATCGCATCATGAGCCCAGCGGTCTTGACCACGAGGTCCATGCCGACGAGACGATCGCAGATGGATCGCGGGGGCCCACCGCCTGACGAGGGCCGATTGAGGGGCGAAGGCGTTCAGCTGGAGCACTCGCCAAGACTCCCCGACGGGTATGCCCCACTACCGGCCGCTGCCGGTGGCTGCAGGATGATTCCGTCCGCATGCCGTCGGGCCTGAATCTTGCCGGGCAGACTGACTGCAGGGCTCGGTTTCCCCGTGTGCTGTGAACCTTCAACAAGCATCCGGGTGAGGGTTCCAAGGTGCCGCCCTGACAGGTCTCGCCGCGGCCAGCCCTCCCGCTGCCAAAGCGAGATACAAACATCAGCCAGCAGCTGACAGTCACCGCCGGCAAGGCCTGCCAGTCGGTCATGCAGCAGCAGCGATCCGTCCGGCCGACGGTCAACCGCTGCTTCGACCAGCTGCCGGACCGTCACCCTGCGGTCGGTCATGCAGGCCGCCGCCTGAACACCCAGCCTGACGAGTGCCTCGGTCGCCGCTGGATAGGGCCCCTGCTCGGCCTCGGCCAGCACCCGGTGGCGGAGGAGATTGCGAGCGAACCGCAGATCGGCATTTGACTCATCCTCTACCCAGGGAACCCTGCCGGAACGCAGGTACGCCAGAACCTGCTTTCGCCGCAGGGCGAGCATTGGCCGCACCAGGCTGACCCCCTCGGTAAGCTGCCGCGACCGGGCCATCCCCGCGAGGCCGGCGATCCCGGTTCCTCGCAGGATGCGATGGAGAATCGTCTCGGCCTGATCGTCAAGCGTATGCCCGACCGCCACATGGCGGGCCCCATGCAGATGTGCCAGATTCGAAAAAAAGTCATACCGTAACGCTCTGGCTGCCGCCTCGAGGCCGGAGCCAACAGCTGCATCTGAATCGGTCAGCGGGCAACGCTTCCAATAACACGTAAGCTGAAGCCGCTCGGCCTGCTCGAGAACAAAGCGGCGATCCCGCTCGGCAGTGTCACGAAAGTCATACTCAACATGGGCGACGAGCAGCTGCCGCCGAGCTTCGGCTGGCGCGATCGCCGCGACCGACCGCAACAGGGCCATGCTGTCGGCACCTCCGGACACGGCGAGGATCACCGGCTGCTGCCAGTCCCAGCTTGCTGGCAATCCGGCAGCCACGGCTGCCTCAAAGGCAGCAATTCCCGGTTCGGTTTCGTTCGTACTTTCGGTCACCGAGCCGCCCGATCGAGAATTCAGCCAGTGGGATTCGGGCGGGCTACCCAAAGCCACCCATTCTTCCAGTCTACCAGCCCAGCGCTGCCTGACTGCCTGCAGCCGGTCAAGCGAAAGCTGTTTGGCCGGTCCCAGAATGCCGTTGAGGCAGACCGCTCGTCCCGATAGCCTCCGGGCTCGTCACAGCACCATGGCATCACCGCCCGAAGGAGAGCCCATGCGGAATCTCACAGTCTCTTCTCAGACCCTTCGACTCTGGTCGCTGGCTGCCATCTGCTGCCTGCTGGTCGGTTCAAGCGGCTGCTCCACCCTCCTGACCGTCGCCTACCTGATCCGCCCCGAGGACGTGCCGGCGGAATACAAAGGCTTACGGGGCAAGCATGTGGCAGTGGTCTGCCGGCCGGTGGTCGAACTGGAGTTCACCGACGCCGGCACCGCTCGGGATCTCGCCCAGCGGGTCGGGGCCAACATCCGTGACAATGTCCGCGGGACGAAAGTCATCAACCAGCAGGAGATCTCCCGCTGGCTCGACGAGAACGCCTGGGTTGACTATCCGACGCTCGGCAAGGCCGTCGATGCCGATCTCGTGGTGGGTATCGACCTTGACCACTTTTCACTCCACGAGGGTTCGACACTCTACCGCGGCCGGACGACGGCCCACCTGCGGGTCTTCGACGTCACCGACGGCACCGTCGTGTTCGACAAGCAACTGGAAGACTTCACCTTTCCAGCAGACAGCGCCATCCCCACCGCCGACCAGTCGGAGCAGCAGTTCCGCGGCCTGTTTCTCCGCATCCTCTCCGGCCGACTCTCCCGCTGCTTTCACGCCTACGAAAGCCGTGCATATTTCGCGGAAGAGAATCTGATTTACTAG
>CALAZQ010000513.1 GCA_937926325.1 uncultured Planctomycetaceae bacterium
AGGGTCACAAACGTCAAACGTGCTGCCTGTCCGGTCGCTTCCGCTCCCGGCTTCCAGGCCGCATCACCGTTGAACTGCGAGGGGGTGCCCCTGCCCGCGAGCGGGCTACGAAAGCGAGCGAAGCCGGGATGGCGAAGCGAAGCGCACGTGCAGTGAACGACGGCCAAGGATGGCCGGAGTGAACGTCCAGCGAGTGGGCAGGGACACCCCGGAGCGGCTGACTACCGCCGCGTGCTCGTTATCGCACCCACCGCCAATCGCCCCACAGCGGTGACTCCGGCAATGGGCAAGCGACCGAGACCGGCTCGCCAGTGTCGGGGTCGTGGTAGCCAATCCTCAAAGCGTGCAAGGCCAACGGGCTTGCTGCCGAAGCGGCTTCTCTGTCGGCGTTGCCGTAGAGCTGATCGCCGACGATCGGTAGGCCACGCGCCGCCGCCTGCAGGCGAAGCTGATGGGTGCGACCAGTCTGGGGCCGCAGCTCAAGCAGAAACCTACCACCAGTGGCCGCGATGACGCGACCGTGGGTCACTGCTTCACGGCCCCCCGGCATATCAGCGGCAACGATTTCAGCCCGAGCTTCATCCGGAATCTTGCGGATGAGATCCTGCCACTCAAACGTGTCGCTTTCAGCAAGCGGAGCAGCCACCATCGGTTCCACGACCGCCAGATACATCTTCTCAATCTGCCGCCGCTCGAACTGTCGGGATAGCTGCCGGGCGGCGCGTGGGGTTGTCGCAAATAGCAGCACCCCCGAGACCGGACGATCGAGACGGTGCGGCACCCCGAGAAATCCTCCGGGGTGCCGCCGACGGCCGGCCGCCAGATCCTTGGCAACCGCGGTGCCAAACAGTTGGCGGCGGATCAATGCCTCGACTGAGGCAAGGCCTTGCACCGCTTGCGTCGGCAAGCCGGCTGGCTTCGCCAACGCGAGGACGCCGCTTTGATGCTGCAGGACCTCAAGCATCGTCTGCCACTGCAAGACCAACGGTCAGCCGCCCCGTACGAGCTGAACAAGAATGTCGGTGGCTCGCTCGACCTCGGCCAGGTCGATCCACTCATCCGCCGTGTGGGCCTGGGCAATTGAGCCGGGACCGAAGACGACGCAGGGCAGACCAGCAGCAGCGTAAACGCAGGCGTTGGTGCCATAGCGGGCCGACAACTGGCGAGGTGTCATGCCGGTGGCGGCGGCTGCCCGCGTCAGCCGCTCAGCCGCCGCAGCAGCCGACCGGCCGGCCCCCGAGAGACCGCCGCTTTGCAAAAAAGGGGCTTCATGCACGATCGCGTCACCCGGGCAGGCGGCGGCGATGGTATCGATCACCTCCTGGCGGGCCCTTTGGGGATCTTCGCCGGGCAGCAGCCGGCGGTCGAGTTCAAGCACGACGGTATCGGGAACGAGATTGACCCCGAGCCCACCATGAATCGTGCCCACACTCAGCGTGGGTGGGCCACAGGAATGGTCAGGTGAGCGGGTCAGCAACTCCGCTGCCAGCCGCTCAATCGCCAAGGCCATCCGTGCGGCGGGGTAGATCGCGTTGACTCCCTCCTCGGGCTGTGAACTGTGACAGGCCCGGCCCTGGGCAATGGCCCGCCACCGGACAGCACCCTTGTGCTCGGTCACCAGGTCGAGGCTGGTGGGCTCCGCCACCACCGCCATCACTGGTCCACCGGCGGCGAGGTCTGGGGCAATCAGCTCAGCCGCTCGACCATCGCTCGGCTGCCGGGCCGACACATCCCCGAGCAGTCGCGCAACGGCCATCGCGCCGGAGAAGCCGAATTCTTCATTGACGCTTGCCACAAAGATCACCGTTGCCCGGCGGTCACAGCTGATCAGCCGCTCGAGCGCAGCGACCATCGACGCCATGCCCCCCTTCACATCACAGGCCCCGCGGCCCGACAGCCGGCCGCCCTGAATCGTGGGGCTGAACGGCTCGATTGTCATGCCATCGACCGGCACGGTGTCTTGGTGAACATCCCAGAGCAGCACCGGAGCATCCGGAACGCTGGCAGGGAGCCGGGCCACCACGTTGTCGCGACCGGGGGCCACCGGCTGCCGCACCGCCTCGATGCCGCCGGCGGCCAGCCGCCGGAGCAGATAGTCGGTCACCTGGCCCTCAAGATACTCCGGGCCAGCCAGCGGCCGCCCCATCGGGTTGACGCTGGGCCGGCGGATCAGGTCAGCGAGGATGGCGGCGGCATCGGGCATCCCGTCACGGTAGCAGTTCGCGGCTGCCGTCGAAAAAAAGTGGTGGCAGAAAAAGCCCGGGAGGTTCTCGTCGGGCCGGCCCGCAGACGGTATAACTGGGCTGGTGGAGAAGCGGTGCTGGCCACCGTTTTTTCGCGACCGACTTCGTGCTTTTTTTCACGAAGTCTTGTTTTGTAGCTGGTTTTGCCAGTTTTTGGCTCTGGCAAATCAGCTGCGGCACGCCGCGAGAATCCGTTGCAATTATGGATGCCATTCTGCCAGTCCTGCTGTTCGTGGTCATCGCAGCGGCTGTCTCGGTCGGCCTGATCGTCTTGCCGCTGCTGGTGGCCCCACGCAGGCGGGGGGCGGTCAAGGAGATGCCCTACGAAAGCGGCATGGATCCGATCCACGACACCCGGCGACGGTTCGATGTCCGGTTTCACCTGGTCGCGATCACCTTTCTGGTGTTCGATGTTGAACTGCTCTTCCTCTATCCGTGGGCGGTTGCCAGCCGATCGGCGGCAGGGATTGATGCGGCCGTGGCCGACGGGGCAATCGCCAGCCGCGAGCTGGCCTTTTTTGGCGGCCTCACCTTCATCCTTTTGGTTGTTGTCGGATTTGCCTACGACTGGCGGAAAGGAGTGTTTCGATGGCGGTAACAGAATCTTTGGCTTCCCCGGGAACGCCGCAATTGGAACTGCCTGAGAATGTCGTCGTCAGCCGGCTCGACGAACTCGCCAGCTGGTGCCGCAAGAACAGCCTCTGGCCGATGCCGTTCGCGACCGCCTGCTGCGGCATTGAGCTGATGGCGACCGGTGCTGCGAAGCATGACCTCGCCCGGTTCGGGGCCGAGGTCTTTCGCTTCAGTCCCCGGCAGTGCGATCTGATGATCGTCGCCGGCCGGGTGGTGATGAAAATGCTGCCGGTGCTTCAGCGGATCTGGCAGCAGATGCACGAACCGAAGTGGTGTATCTCGATGGGCGCATGTGCCAGCACCGGCGGCGTCTTCGACACCTACGCAGTGGTCCAGGGCATCGACCGGTTCATCCCGGTCGATATGTATGTGCCCGGTTGCCCACCGCGGCCGGAGCAGCTGATCCAGGCGATCATCGACCTGCAGGACAAGATCCAGCGGGAGGGGACGATCACCGGCCGTGAGTTCAACACCCGCCAGCGACAGGATCGCAAGCGGGCGTTGGTCGAAAGCCCGCTGCCCCTCACCCTCGACGCCTCCCGCAACCCGAACATTCAGCGGCAACTCTCTGGTTCGGTGACGACTGCCCGACCGTAACCCCCGCCCACCTCTCCCGCCCCTGCCACCATGAACCCGTCCTCCGACGCCCCCAGCGACTCGGTTCCGACCTGCCCGCATCTTGCAGCGGTCCAACAGGCCTGCGGCCCGCTTGAATCATCGGTCTTTCGCGGCCAGCAGCGGGTGGTGGTGCCGGCGGAGCAGTCGTTCGCCGCCCTTTCCTTGCTGAAAGACCGCGGCTTCGACCTGCTCGTCGATGTCAGCTGCGTCGATTACCTCGAGTACCGCGGCGCGAAACACCGGTACGGGCTGGTCTATCTGCTGGCCAACACCAGCAGCAATGACCGGCTGACTGTCCGGGTGTTCGTGGACGACCCCGAGCCGACCGTGGCCAGCGTGGTGCCGCTCTGGGAAGCGGCCAACTGGCTCGAGCGGGAGGTCTGGGACCTGTTCGGCATCCGCTTCACCGGCCATCCCGACCTGCGACGGCTGGTGATGCCCGAAGAGTTCACGGCCCACCCGCTCCGCAAGGACTATCCCCTGCAAGGTCGGGGGGAACGCCACAACTTTCCCGTCATCACCCGCGACCACAGCTGACGCCCGCCCCACGCCCCCACTCACGGCCCCACCATGTCGATCGCACCCGCCGAATTCGAAGCCCCATCAGAGCGACGCAGCGAAGACTACCTCTGGACGCTCAACTTCGGGCCGCAGCATCCGGCTACCCACACCACCCTGCGGCTGGTGCTCAAGCTCGAAGGTGAACGGGTGGTCGATGCCATGCCCGAGATGGGCTATCTGCACTCTGGGTTTGAAAAGATCGGTGAACACCTCACGTTCAATCAGTACGTGACGGTCACCGACCGGATGAACTACATCTCGCCGATGGCCAACAACGTGGCCTGGCACCATGCGGTTGAGAAGCTGTTGGGCATCGAACTGACGCCTCGCTGCAGCTACATCCGCACGATTATCGCGGAACTGGCCCGGATCAGCGACCACCTGCTGTGCAACGGCGCCGTCGGCCTCGACACCGGGGCCTTCACCTTCTTCCTCTACGCCTTCTATCAGCGAGAGGTGATCTACGACATCTTCGAGACCCTCTGCGGGGCCCGGTTCACCAACAGCTACACCCGGGTGGGTGGCGTCTCGCAGGACATCACCCCGCTGGTGATTGAGAAGATTCGCAGCTTTCTCAAGACCTTCCCCAAGACGCTCGACGACATGGAGCGGCTGCTCAACCGCAACCGGATCTTTGTCGATCGCACCAAGGGGGTGGGCCTGCTGACCAAGGCTGAGGCGATCAACCGCGGTGCCACCGGACCGGTGGCCCGGGCCAGTGGTGTCACTCGCGACCTCCGCCGTGACGAGCCCTACCTGGCCTACGCCGATCTCGACTTCCATGTCTGCTGTGCTGCCGCCGGCGACTGCTATGCCCGCTATCTGGTGCGGATGCAGGAGATGCGAGAGAGCCTGAAGATTGTCGCCCAGGCACTCGAAAATCTGCCGGCAGGCCCGGTCAACGTCGGCATCGACCAGCGGACAGCCCTGCCAAACAAAAAGCAGGTCTACTCAACGATCGAGGGGACGATTTCGCACTTCGAGCTGTCGATGAGCAACCGTGGCTTCGAGGTGCCTTGCGAAGAGAGCTATGCCGCCATCGAGGCGCCCAACGGCGAGCTCGGCTTTTATATCGTTGGCGACGGTGAGGATGCCGCCTACCGGGCCCGCTGCCGACCGCCCTCGGTGCTGCACTTCGCCCTGTTCCCCCATCTGATCCGCGGCCACACGCTCTCTGACGTGGTGGCCGTGCTGGGCAGCCTCAACATCATTGCCGCGGAGCTCGACCGATGATCGCACAGCGGAAGGTTCTCACCGACGAGATGGTCGCCCAGATCGAGGCTCTCGCTCCTCGCTACCCGACCAAGCAGGCACTGACCCTGCCGGCACTCCACATCGTCCATGACGAACTGCGGCACGTCCCGCTCGATGCGGTGGTTGAGATCGCCCAGCTGCTCGATCTCGCCCCGGCCGAAGTGCAGGACACCCTCACCTTTTACCAGTTCTTTCATCAGGAAAAGCCGCACGGCAAGGTGCGGGCCTTTGTCTGCCGGTCAATCTCCTGCGCCCTCCGCGGGGGCGAACAGGTGCTCGACCATCTCTGCAGCCAGGCTGGCATCAAGCCGGGCGAGACCACCCCCGACGGCAGCCTGACCGTTGAGCCGGCTGAGTGCCTGGGGGCCTGTGACTTTGCCCCCTGCATGCTGGCCGGTGACGACCTGCACAAGGACCTCACTCCCGAGAAGGCCGATCAATTCCTCAACACCGTTCGCGGAGGTGCATCATGAGTGACTCCCAGAGCTTCCAGCCGGTTCTGCTCGAGGCGGTGGGCGTGGAGAACGGCCATTCGCTCGAGAGCTATCGCTCGCGGGGCGGTTATGCCCCACTGGAAAAACTGCTCGCCGAGAAGCAGCCGCCAGAAGTGGTCGAGATGGTCAAAAGCTCGGGCCTCCGCGGCCGCGGCGGGGCCGGCTTCATGACCGGGCTCAAGTGGACCTTCCTGCCGAAGGACCATCCCGGGCCGATCTATCTCTGTGTGAACGCCGACGAGAGCGAGCCGGGCACCTTCAACAACCGCATCCTGATGGAGGATGACCCGCACCAGATTCTGGAAGGCACGATCATCTCGGCCTACGCGACTCGGGCGAGCACCGCCTACATCTACCTGCGGTACGAGTACCCACAGAGCTGGAACTCGCTGCAGGCGGCGATCGACGAGGCCTATGCCGCCGGCTACCTCGGCCAGAACATCAAGGGCAGCGGCTTCTCGCTCGACATCTACCTGCATCGCGGGGCTGCCGCCTACATCTGCGGCGAAGAGACCGGGCTGATCGAGAGCCTCGAGGGCAAGCGGGCCTGGCCCCGCATCAAGCCCCCCTTCCCTGCGATCGAAGGTGCCTTTCGCAAGCCGACGGTCGTCAACAACATTGAAACCATGGCCTGCGTGGCCCAGATCGCCCGTCGCGGGGTCGACTGGTTCCGCTCGATCGGCGTGCCGGCCGACCCGAACAACCCCCGCGACCCGGGCAGCTACGGCCCCAAGCTCTACTGCCTGTCGGGCCATGTTGAGAAGCCCGGCTGCTATGAGGCTCCGCTGGGGATTACGGCCCGGGAGCTGATCGACCGGTTTGGCGGCGGGGTCTGGAAGGGCCGCCGGGCCAAGGCGGTGATTCCTGGTGGCATTTCGATGGGGCTGCTCAGCGAGGCGGAGCTCGACACCCCGCTCGACTTTGCCGGCCCGGGCAAGGCTGGCTGTCTTGGTCTGGGCACCGCAGCGGTGGTCGTCATCGACGAGACCGTCAGCATCGTCGACTTTCTACATAATTCGTGCCGGTTCTTCGCTCACGAGTCCTGCGGCCAGTGCACGCCCTGCCGCGAGGGCACCAGCTGGTCATTGCGAATGCTCGAACGGATCCGGGCCGGCAAGGGCCGGCTGAAAGATCTGGAGTTACTCGCCGAAATCGGCAGCACCATGGGCATGATGCCCGGCTCGACCATCTGCGGCCTGGCCGACGGTGCCGCCTGGCCGATCAAGAATGCCATCGCCAAGTTCCGCGATGAGTTCGAGGAATACATCAAGCAGTCCAACCCGACCGGCTATATGGAGACCGACCCGGTTCCCGCCCTGCCGATCCTTTCCGCCCACTGACCCCACAGCTTTCCCGCCCGCCCATGCCCACTGTTATCGTCGACGGCCAAGAGATTGAGATCGGGGCCGACGAACGGCTCAACTGCATCGAAGCCGCCCGCCGCGCCGGCGTTGAGATTCCGCACTATTGCTGGCACCCGGGCCTCTCAGTGGTGGCCAGCTGCCGGATGTGCCTGATCCAGGCCGGCAGCCGCAACGCCGAGACGGGCGAGATCTCGATGATCCCCAAACTGGTCCCCGGCTGCCAGACGCCGGTGAAGGACGGCACCGTCATCGTCACCGACAGCGACCTGGTGCGGGACAGCCGGGCCCGGGTCGAAGAGGCCTTGCTGATCGACCACCCGATCGACTGCCCGATCTGCGACAAGGCGGGGGAGTGCCTGCTGCAGGACTATCACTTTGAGCACGGCCAGAGCGAGCGGCGAGCCGACATCCACGCCTTCACCAGCCGCCGGCGGGACGTCGGCCCGACGGTCACGCTGTTTGTTGACCGCTGCATCATGTGCACCCGCTGCGTCCGCTTCACCCGCGAGGTCTCCGGCACGGCTGAACTGATGGTCTCGGCCCGCGGCGCCAAAGAAGAGATCGACACCTTCCCGGGCTTTCCGCTCGAGAACAAACTGGCCGGCAACGTCGTCGACCTTTGCCCGGTCGGGGCCCTCGGCGACAAAGACTTCCTCTACCAGCAGCGGGTCTGGTTTCTGAAGAAATCGGCCAATGTCTGCGGTGGCTGCGCAGCCGGCTGCTCGATCGTCACCGAGCACAACCAGGACACCGTCTATCGGCTCAAGCCCCGCGAGAACCCCCACGTCAACAAGTGGTGGATCTGCGACGAGGGCCGGTACGGCTGGCACCACCTGCACGACCCGTCCCGACTGGTCGAGGCGGGGAAGCGGGGGGCTGACGGCTTCGAGGCGGTCGAGTGGGCCGATGTCGTCACCCGGCTGCGAGACGACCTCAAGGCTGCCGGCCGGCTGGCCGTGGCGGTCTCCCCCCACCTGACGGTCGAAGAGGCCTGGATGCTCTGTGCGGTCGCCCGGTCGATCGATCCTGAGGCCTTTCTGGCCCTGGGCTATGTACCGACCACAGGCGACGACGAGTCGTTCCCCGGTGGCTTCACAATCCGGGGCGAAAAGGCCCCCAACCGCGTCGGAGTCGAGACGGTGCTGGGGCTCTTCGGGGCTGTTGCCGATGATGGCAGCGTACCCGGCTGGAATGAACTGCTGCGGCAGGTGCAGACCGACACCATCAAGGCAGCCTGGGTTACGGCCGGCTACCCGACCCCCGACGGCTCGTGGTGTGACGAACAGACCGCGGCCGCCTTCGCCAGTCTCGACTGCCTGATCGTGCAGGACTTGTTCGACTCACCGCTGGCAGCCCGGGCCCAGTGGCGGCTGCCTGCCGCCGGCTTTGCCGAGCGGGCCGGCACCTGGGTCAACTGCGGCCACCATGCCCAGAGCTTCGAGCAGGCGATCCGGCCGCCCGCCGGGGTCTGGCCGGAGGGCCGACTGTTCTGGAACATGCTCGGCCGGCAGGGACTGTATGATCCCTCCGGTGTTCGCCAGCAGATTGCCGAGAGTTCGGCTGCGTTTGCGGCCCTCGCCGGCGACCTACCGAATACCGGAGTCGATTTGCGGCTGCAGCAACTGGCCGCTACCTAACCCTACCGCCCACCTCCCTCGACCCCATCCGCGATGAACGGACTCCTGCCCTCTCCCGAGACGATTGCCGCCCTGGTCAAAATCGGCCTGCTGGTCGGCGGGCTGATGACGGCCGCTGCCTACCTCGTCCTGGTCGAGCGGTGGATCGCCGCCTGGGTGCAGGACCGCCGGGGGCCCAATCGGGTTGGCATTCCGCTGACCAAGATCCGGCTCTTCGGCCTCGGCCAGCCGCTGGCTGACGGCCTGAAGATCATCCTCAAGGAAGACTTCACCCCCAGCCACGTTGACAAGGTGCTCTACAACGCGGCCCCGCTGGTGTTGCTCGCAGCGTCGCTGGCAATTTTTGCGGCGATCCCCTTCGGCAGCGTGCTGCCGCCGCTGGGCATCGAAGGCCTGCCCGACCCGGTGCCCTTCCTGGTGGCCCCTGGCCTCGATGTGGGTGTGCTCTGGGTCTTCGCCCTTTCGAGCATCGCCGTTTACGGCGTGCTGCTCGGTGGCTGGGCCAGCAACAACAAGTACGGCTTCCTCGGTGGCCTTCGCAGCAGTGCCCAACTGGTCGCCTATGAGATTCCGCTCGGCCTCGGCCTGCTCGGGGTCGTGCTCGCGGCGGGCTCGCTCAAGCTCGATGTGATCATGAACCACCAGGCAGAGACCGGTCTCTGGTTCGCCTTCGCCCAGCCGCTGGGCTTCGTCGTCTTTTTGATTGCCAGCTTCGCCGAGGCAGCCCGGCTGCCCTTTGACCTGCCGGAGGCCGAGCAGGAACTGGTCGGCGGCTATCACACCGAATACGCCGGCATCAAACTGCTGCTGTTCCTGGTCTCTGAGTTCCTGCACATGGTCACGGCCGCCTTCCTGATCGTGATCATGTTCCTCGGTGGCTGGCACCTCTGGGGCGTGACCGGCAGCTCCCAGGAAGTGACCTGGCTGGGGGCGGGGCTGCGGTTTGGCATTCTGTCGGCCAAGATCTTCGCCGTCATTCTGTTCTTCATGGTCGTCCGCTGGAGCTGGCCCCGGTTTCGGTTTGACCAGCTGATGAACCTGGCCTGGAAGGTGATGCTGCCGCTGGGCCTGCTGAACCTGGTCGTGGTGGCCACCATTGAAGAGTTCCGGCCGCGGCTGGAGGCCACCCTTGGGCCCGGCCTCACCAGCGGCATCGCCATCGGGCTGCCCTGGCTGATCTTCTTCGGTGGCTGGGCGGCGGCCGGCCTGCTGACGCCATCAGGCACCGACAACCGGCCGATCCGTCGGCCCGGACCGTTTGACAGTGAACACGACATCGAGGCGATCGCCGACGCGGCGGACCGGCAGCAACCCGAACTGGTGGAGGCCTGAGATGAAACCGAACGATCCCGGCATTACCTGGCTGGAAGAAAAACCACTCGGCCTGGCTGAGCGGCTCTATCTGCCGCTGTTTGTGCAGGGGCTGACGACAACCAGCCGGCACCTGGTCAGCAAGAAGAACACGGTCAATTTCCCCGAAGAGCGGCCGGCGGTCGGCAATCCGCTGATCTACCGTGGTGTCCACCGGCTCAACCGTGATGATGAGGGCCGGGTCAAATGCGTGGCCTGCTTCCTCTGCGCCACCGCCTGCCCGGCCCACTGCATCGACATCGTGGCGACCGAGAGCCCTTGGGAAGATCGTGAAAAGTACCCCGAAAGCTTTCAGATCGATGAGCTGCGGTGCATCTTCTGCGGCATGTGCGAAGAGGCCTGCCCGGTCGATGCCATCGAACTGACCAGCCTGCTCGACCTGACCGGTAAGAGTCGGGAAGAGATGATCTTTGACAAAGAGAAGCTGCTGAGCGTCTACGACATGACCAAAGATGCCGAGCCGATGAAGTCGGCTGATCTGGGGGGGACGCTGTGAGCCTGTTCGCCCAAACCGAACCAGCAGCTACCGGTTGGTTCTCGACCGGCCTGCTGCTGGCGGTCGCCGTCACCAGCCTGGCGGGCGGCCTCTGGCTGCTCTTGCCCAAGGCTGGCCGCGACGGCCGCTGGCCCCGACGGGTTGGCGTCATCCTCGGACTGCTGGCACTGGGGCTGTTTGTTGTCACGGGCCAGCGGCTGGGCAACCTTGGCGAAGAAGCGGTCTTTCTGATCGTCTCGCTGGTGGCCGTCGTCAGTGCCGCCGCCACCATCACCTGCCGGTCGCCGGTTTACGCCGCGATCTGGTTTGCCCTCTGCCTGGCTGGCGTCTCCGGCGTGCTGCTTGTGCTTGGGGCGCAGTTTTTGGGGGTCGCCACGATCGTTGTCTACGCCGGGGCCATCCTGGTGATGTTCCTGTTTGTGTTGATGCTCGCCCAGCCCTCAGGGCTGGCCGCCTCCGACCGGGTCACCAACGAGCCACTGCTTTCCGCCGTTGCCGGGGCGGTGCTGCTGGGGCTGCTCTCACTCTCGATCGGCCGGCTCTCGGCGGAAGATCCGGCCTGTTGCCGGCCGCCCTCCAAAGCCGCCGCCCTCGCAGGTGAATCGGCCAGCCCTGCCCCTGCCGGGGAGGCGATCGATCTCCTGGCGGCCGATCAGGTTGCCCGGCTGGGCGGTGAACTCTTTGGTCGGCACTTGGTGGCAGTTGAGGCCGTAGGTGTGCTGCTGCTGGTGGCGTTGATCGGTGCGATCGCGGTGGTCTCACACGGCCTCGAGGGTGAGCAGGCCGAACGCTCATCGCTTCAGGAAGGGGGAAGTTCATGATACCCGCCCCGCTGCTCGCCGCCGCTCCCCTGCCACTGCTCCAGAACGGCCTGATGGTCGGGGCAATTCTGTTCAGCCTCGGCCTGGTCGGCATCCTGACCCGCCGCAACCTGATCGTGATGTTCCTGTCGGCTGAACTGATGCTGCAGGGCATTTCAGTGAGCCTGGTCGCCTGGAGCCGCTACCACGGCGACTTTGGTGGCCAGGTGCTCGTGATCTTCGTGCTGTCGGTTGCTGCCTGTGAGGCCGCCGTAGCCCTGGTCTTTGTGCTCCAGGCATTTACCCGCACCGGCCGGCTCGACTCGGCCGCCTGGCAGTCGCTGCGTGAATCGACCCTGGGCCGTTCGGTTGATCACGAGATTCCTGCCATCGACGCCCCCCTGCCGGTCTTTCCCCGGCTGACGCCGGCCGGTGTCTCGCCCGACGCCGATGCCGACGCCGGCCTCCAGCGGGAACACGTATAGGCCTCCGCTTTTCCTCCATCGCTCCAGCATGTCCCCTTCCTTTCTGCTCGTCCTGGTTCCGCTGCTGCCACTGGCCGCGGCGATTGTCACCGTTCTGGCGGGCCGTCGGCTCGGCAGCCGGGCCCACCTGCCGGCGGTCGCCGGCATTGCTGCCGCGGCAGCGGTTGCCTTTGTGCTGCTGGTGGTGACCGCCCGCAGCAGTGGTGGGGGCGAGCATCCGCGGCCGGTCGACATGGTGACCACGCTCTGGCAGTGGGCCACGGTCAGCGAGGCCTATGAGCCGACGGCCGATTCGGCGGCGGCAGTTCCGGGTACTGCGGTCGGCACTGACGCCCATGCGGCGCGGCCGTTTTCGATCGCCGTGGCCCTGCGGCTCGATCCACTCACCGCCACCATGCTGATGATCATCACGGGCGTCGGACTGCTGGTGGCGATTTATTCAATCGGCTACATGCACGACGACCCGGGCTATCCCCGGTTCTTCGCCTTGGTGGCGATGTTTGTCTTTTCGATGTCGATGTTGGTGGCCGCCAGCAACTTTCTGCTGGTCTATGTCTTTTGGGAGGCGGTCGGGGCCTGCAGCTATCTGCTGATCGGGTTCTGGTTTCAGAAGCCTGAGGCGGCCCGAGCAGCCAAGAAGGCTTTCCTGGTCAACCGGGTAGGTGACTTTGGTTTGGCCATCGGTGTCTTTCTACTCTGGCTCACCTACGGCACGCTCGACTTCCACGACACGCTCTCCCCCGACGGCACGATCCTGCCGGGCATCCTCGGTCAGACCCGGCTGGCCGATGTCTCGGGCTATGTCGGGGGAGCGGTCGGGACGGCAATCTGCCTGCTTCTGCTGCTGGCTGCCTGCGGCAAGAGTGCCCAACTGCCGCTGCATGTCTGGCTGCCCGACGCGATGGAGGGCCCGACCCCTGCCAGTGCCCTGATCCACGCCGCCACGATGGTGACGGCCGGCATCTACCTGATCGCCCGTTCGGCACCGCTCTATATGGCCTGTCCTGGGGCGCTGGTCACCGTCTCGATCGTCGGTACCACGACGGCCCTGGTGGCGGCCCTGATCGGCACGGTCCAGAACGACCTCAAGCGGGTGCTGGCCTATTCCACCATCAGTCAGCTCGGCTACATGTTTGCCAGCCTCGGTACCGGCACACTGCTCGGCTTCACCGCGGCAATTTTCCATCTGCTGACCCACGCCTTCTTCAAGGCCCTGCTCTTCCTCGGTGCGGGCTCGGTCATGCATTCGATGGGGGGCGTGATCGACATGCGGCGGTTTGGTGGCTTGCGGAAGCTGATGCCGATCACCGCCGCAACCTTTCTGATCGGCAGCCTGGCGCTCGCCGGCGTCGCGCCCTTTGCCGGCTTCTTCAGCAAGGACGAGATCCTGGCCTCGCTCCATCAGAAGGGCTGGCCGTCCGCCCATGGTGAGCACGGCGAGCATCATGCTCTCGTGCCGCGGCTGCCGGAGACGGCTGCTGTCGGGCCGACGCTGCACGATGTCGGCTATCGCGGTGTCGCTGACCATGGCGAACATGCCACAGCCCATGCGGCCGAATCGGTCGGGCTCGACGCCCTCGACAGCCCCGCCGTCTGGCAGACGCTGTTCTGGATGGCCCTGGTCACGGCGGGCCTGACCGCCTTCTACACCTTCCGGGCGGTCTTCATGACCTTCACCGGCCCGCTGCGGGTGCCGGACGAGGCGGGCCACCATGCCCATGAGTCACCCCGAGTCATGACGCTGCCACTGATCATCCTGGCGGTGCCGGCCACGCTGGCTGGATTGGTGCTGTTCACCACCGAAGGGCTTTCAAGCTTTCTGGCCGCCACGCCGTCGTTCACTGCACCGGCGGTGGCCGCCACTGCGGCCCCGGCGGTCTTCCACTGGGATCTTGCCCTGCAGGGCACGCTGGCGGCGGCGCTGGGCATTGTGATTGCAGCCGTCGGCCACCTGGGCCGCCGCAGCGACGGGCCGCAACTGGAACGCTGGCTCGGGCCGGTTCGCCCCTTCCTGGAGAACCGGATGTTCATCGATCAGCTCTACACCGCTGTTGTGATCAAGCCGGTCGAGGCTGTCGCCTATCTGGCCGCGATGTTCGATCGCTCGATCATCGACCGGCTGGTTCTGGGTGTGGCCCGTCTGCCGGTCTCCGTCGGCAACCTGGTGCGGCGGCTGCAGTCGGGCCTGGTGCAGCGGTATGCCCTCGCCGGTGTCGTCGGTGTACTGGCGATCATCGTGCTGCTGGCCTGGCGACTCTGACCACCGCCGCAATCCTCCACCTCCTCAGCCTTCGTCCATCATGAACCTGTTCGCTCCGTCAACGCACCTGCTGCTGGTCATCCTGCTGCCTCTGGCAGGAGCCGGCATCATCTGGCTGCTGGGCAGCCGTGGGCTGCAGACGGTGCGGCAGAGTGCCGCGATCACGGCGGTGCTGACGCTCGTTGCTGCTGCCTGGCTCGTGTTGCGATACCTCGCGAGTGCCGAGGCGGCGGCTGGCCAGCCGTTTGCGGTGCTCTCAGTGCCCTGGCTGACCGGGGGGATTTTTGACATCCGGCTGTCGGTCGGCCTCGACGGTCTGTCACTCTGGCTGTTCGGGCTGTCGGCCCTGCTTTCGCTGACGGCGATCATGGTCAGCTGGGATGCCATCAAGGAGGGGGCGGTCGGGTTTTACATGCTGCTGCTCCTCCTCGAGGCGGCGATGCTCGGGGTCTTTGCCGCCCGCGACATCATCCTGTTCTACGTCTTCTTTGAATTCACCCTGGTGCCGCTGTTCTTCCTGATCGGCATCTGGGGCCACGATGAACGCCGCCGGGCGGCGGTGACCTTCTTTCTCTACACCCTCGCCGGCAGTGTGCTTGCCTTCCTGGGGCTGGTGACCATCGTCCTCTGGAACGCCTCGCACACCGGCAGCATCACCTTTGATATCGACCTGCTGACGGCAGGACTCACCCAGCATCCACTGCCGATGGACGCTGAGGGCGGCTATCTGCAGTGGCTGGTGTTTTTGGCCCTGATGGTTGGCTTTGCGGTGAAGGTGCCGATTTTCCCGTTTCACACCTGGTTGCCCCTGGCCCACGTCGAGGCCCCCACCGGCGGCAGCGTCGATCTGGCAGGTGTCCTGCTGAAGATTGGCATCTACGGCTTCCTCCGGTTCTCGCTGCCGATGCTGCCCGAGGCCACCGCCCTGGCGGCCCCCTGGCTGTTTGCGCTGGGAGCCTTCGGCATCGTCTACGGAGCACTCGTCGCCCTGGTCCAGCAGGATCTCAAGCGGCTGATTGCCTATTCGTCAGTCAGCCACATGGGCTATGTCGTGATGGGGCTGTTCGCCCTCGAGCCGGTGGCAATTGAGGGGGCGAACCTGCAACTGATCAACCACGGCCTCTCCTCGGCGGGCCTCTTCGCGTTGGTCGGCATGCTCTATGAGCGGTTCCACACCCGGTCGATCGCCAGCCTTGGCGGAGTCGCCACCAAGGCCCCGTGGCTGACCGTAATGTTCATGCTGTTCACCTTTTCGAGCATCGGCCTGCCGGGGCTGAATGGGTTCGTCGGTGAATTCATGATTCTGGCCGGCTCCTTTCAGCGGGCCTGGACCGGCGTCAACGTCGGGCTTGAGCAGAGCTATCTGCTGCTGGCCCTCATGGGCGTCGTCGGGGTGGTGCTGGGGGCGTGGTACATGCTCTGGGCGGTCGAGCGGGTCTTCTTTGGAACTTCACGGCTGCCCCCCTCACACGAGGCCGACGGTGAATCGGCCGAGTCGCTCGATCTCCGCTGGCACGAAATTACCGCCCTCGCCCCGTTGGCAGTGTTCGTCCTCTGGATTGGCCTGACCCCAGCCAGCTTCCTCGGCCCACCGGCGGCAACCGTGCGGAAACTTTCTCTCGCCTCCAGCGAGGCTTTCAACAATCAGATGCACCCGGGCGGTGTCCCCAGGGCCGATCAGGAGCATGACCTGATCACGCATGCCCCGCCACCGCCGGCAGCCTCTGTCCCGCAGCCAGACTCCGTGCAGGAACTGGCCACTGTCGCCCCCTCCACTCCAGCCGCTCGCTAATGACAACTTCGTTTGAAACCCTGCTCTTGCTCATCCCCGAGGTGATGCTGTTCCTTGCCGCCCTGGTGGCCTATTTAGCTGCTGCCTTCGGGGGACTGCGGTCGGGCTGGCTGGTGGCGGTGATCGGGCTGGGAATCGCCCTGCTGCTGGCCGGCGGCCAGCCGACTGATGGTGCGGTGATCTCCTCTGGTCCGGTTACGCTCGACGGGTTTTCAGCCTATGTCCGGCTGCTGACTTATGGAGCCGGCCTGCTGCTGGCGCTGGTGCAAGCGGGTGACCACTGGCGGGCTGCGGTTCAGGCCGACGGTGGTGGCCGCAGGCACGGCACCGGCGAAGAGGCCGGGACGTTTCTGATTCTGCTGGCGGGCCTCGCGCTGGTCGGGTTGGCCAACGATCTCGTCCTGCTGTTTGTCGGGCTGGAACTGGTTTCAATTCCGACCTACATCCTGCTGGCGCTGAAGCGGAACGATGCCGCGGGCCAAGAGGCGAGCCTGAAGTATTTCTTCCTGTCACTGGTGGCCTCTGCGCTGTTCCTCTACTCGGTCGTCTGCCTCTATGGCCTGGGCGGCTCAACCTCGCTGCCCGCCATTGGCAGTCAACTGCGGGCTCTCGGCAGTACCCCGGCAGCCGCAGCTGATGCGGTGATGGTCGGCACCATCACCGCCAGCATGGCGGCTGTCCTGCTGCCGGTGACACTGGGCATGGCCCTCGCCGGGGCTGCCTTCCGACTGGCAGCTGTGCCGATGCACTTCTATGCCCCCGATGTCTACGAAGGCACCAGTCCCAGCAATGCAGCTGTCCTCTCGACCCTGCCCAAGGTGGCCGGCGTGGTGGTGCTGGCGCGGATTGTCTCGCTCGCCCTGCCGCCGCTGGGCAGTGGCCAGCCGGCCGGACCGGTGGCGGCCACACTGTTGTCCCATGCCTGGCAGATGCTCGCCGTGGTGGCGGCAGTCACCATGACTGTTGGCAACTGCATGGCCCTGCTACAGACCAACCTGCGGCGGCTGCTGGCCTGCTCGTCAATTGCCCATGCCGGCTATCTGCTCGTTGGCCTGGCGGCGGCGGCTGCGGTCAGTGGCACTGGGCCACTCGGGGCCGAACCACTGGCGGCTGACCCGCTCAGCCTCGACGGCATGGCAGCCACGCTCTTCTACCTGGCCACGTACTTGGCAGCGACCGTCGGCCTGTTTGGCGGCCTGACCTATCTGGGCCACCGCTGGCCGGAGTGGTCGGCCACCAGTCAGGAACGGCCGCAGCTCGAGGAGCTCGAAACAGTCGATGATCTCAACGGTCTCTCAGGAACCAACCCTGTGGCAGCCTTCTGCCTGGCAGTCTTCCTGCTGAGCCTGGCTGGCATCCCCCCCTTCCCCGGTTTCTGGGGCAAACTCTCGCTGGTGACCGCATCGCTGAGTGTCGATAGCGGCATGGCGGTCTTTGGTGACCGGCAGCAGTGGTTTTTGGGGCTGACAATCGTGCTGGTCCTCAACGCCGCTATTGCCGCCGCCTATTACCTGCGGCTGATCACGGCGATGTACTTCAAGACCACCCAGAAGGGTGTGCAGGCTGACGGCGGCCTGTCGGCCGGCTTGGCGATGCTGACCTGCCTGCTGGTCATCGTGTCGTTGTCACTGCGGCCGCGGGGGCTGTTCATGACGGCCAGCCGGGCCGGCGGCACGCTCTCCGGAGCGATTGAGGGTGAGCTCAGCGTCACCCGAACGGCTGAGCACCTGCTGGTGTCAGCGGAAACGGAGCAGATGCGATGAGCGGCATCCCGACACCCGACGCCATCCGCGGCATCCTGGCCGACATTGCCGACCCGGAATCGGGCCGGCCCCTGACCGACATGGGACAGGTCGGCAGCATCACAGCTGATGCCGGCAAAATTACTGTAGCGATCGGCCTGACGACCCACTCGGGCATCCTCTGGAAGCAGACCCGCGGGCGAATCGAAGAGCGGCTGCGGACTGCCTTTCCGGCGGTCGCCGATGTGTCGGTCACGATTACCGTCCACCAGCGGCCTCCCACCAAGCTCGGCCAGATTGGCCTGGAGGCCAAGAGTGTAATTGCCGTCGGCTCGGGCAAAGGTGGTGTCGGCAAGAGCACCATCGCCGTGTCGCTCGCCATCGGGCTGGCCCGGGCCGGCAGCCGAGTGGGGATTCTCGATGCCGATGTCTACGGGCCGAGTGTGCCGCACCTGGTCGGCCTCGAAGGCCGGCCGGCGATTCAAGAAGGCCGGATCGTGCCGCAGCAGCTTGACCCCGGCCAGCCGGCCGAGCCACTACCCGACGGCCTTGCCGTGCAGACGATGCCGGTGATGTCGATGGGCTTCATGGTGCCGCCGGGCGAGGCGGTCGTCTGGCGGGGCCCGATGCTCCACGGCGCGATCACCCAGATGCTCCGCGACACCCTCTGGGGACCGCTCGACTATCTCATCATCGACATGCCGCCCGGCACGGGCGACATTGCCCTGACGCTGTCGCAGGTGCTGCCGCTCTCCGGAGCCGTGGTGGTCTGCACGCCACAGGACGTCGCCCTGCTCGATGCCACCAAGGCGATCGCGATGTTCCAGAAGGTGAACATTCCGGTTCTCGGCATGGTGGAGAACATGAGCTTCTTCGTCTGCCCGGACACCGGCAAGCGGTATGACATCTTCGGCACGGGTGGGGCTGAACGGACGGCCAAGGAACACGAAATTCCCTTCCTCGGCGAGGTGCCCATCCAGATTCCGATTCGCGAGCATGGTGATGCCGGCCGGACGGCCGCCAACTACGACGACGCCCAGGCCCGGCCCTACCTTGAAGCAATCTGCAGTCGGCTCGTCGGTGGCCTGGCCGCCCGTCATGCTTCGGCGCCACCGATGCCATCTCTCCCAACCCTCTAGCAGGCTGGCCATGGAAAACCCGCAGACAGCCGCCGAACTTGCGGCCAAGAAGTGTGTCCCCTGTGAAGGGGGCGTGCCCAAGCTATCGGTTGCCGAGGCTGAAGCCCAACTGGCGGCCGTGCCAGAGTGGCGGCTGACGCATGACGGCACCCGCATCCGCCGGGACTGGACCCTGAAAACCTTCCGTGACGGCATCCGGCTGCTCAACAACGTCGGTGCCCTTGCCGAACGCGAACAGCACCACCCCGATCTGCACCTTGTCGGCTATCGGCAGGTCTGGGTTGAACTGACCACCCACGCCATCGGCGGCCTGTCAGAAAACGACTTTATTCTGGCTGCCAAGATCGACGCGATTGCCCCGGCTGGCGAGTAGCGTTCACGCAACTCCTCTACCCCAGGCTTTCCAGGCCCGCCTCGACCACCGCCAGCCCTTCATCGAGTTGCTCAGGCGCCAGGGTCAGCGGAATCAGGAACCGCAGCACGTTGCCGTGGGTACCGCAGGCCATCAGGATCAGGCCGTGTTCGTAGGCATAGCGAACCAGGGCCTGGGCTGCCGGCTTGTCAGGCTCTTTGGTGAATCGGTCAGCCACCAACTCGATCGCCCGCATCGGGCCGAGGCCGCGGGTCTGGCCGATCCGAGGAAACCGCCGGGCAAAGTCCTCCAGCCGCCCCCGCAGCTGCTCGCCCAGGTGCCTGGCATGAGCCAGTACCGCCGGATCCTCAAATCGGTCGAGCACGGCCAGCGCCGCCGCACAGGCCAGCGGGTTCCCGCAGTAGGTGCCGCCCACGCCACCCAGACCGACAGCATCGATCACCTCAGCCCGGCCGGTGACCGCTGACAGCGGGAGGCCGTTGGCCAGTCCCTTGGCCATCACGACCACGTCAGGAGTGACGCCCAGTTGCTGGCAGGCCAGCAGACTGCCGGTCCGGCCGAAGCCGGTCTGGACCTCATCGAAGATCAGCACGACCCCGTGCTGATCACACCATTCTCGCAACAGCTTGAGGAATGGCGCGGGGGCCGGGATGAAGCCCCCCTCACCCGCCACCGGCTCGATGATGACCGCCGCCACATTGGCTTCACCAATTTGAGCCCGGGCCATCTCCGCAAAGGCAGCGAAGGCTTCCCGGCAGAGGCACCGCTGGAGCTGGCAACCGCCATCATGCAGACCGGGGCAGGCACCGGGGTCACCGGCCACACCTGGCCAGCGGTAGAAGTCGGGATAGGCAGCCCGATAGACCTCCGCGGGAAAGGGGGCAAAGCCGCTCTTGTACGGATTGGCCTTCGCGGTCAGGGCCATCGCCATGTAGGTGCGACCATGATAGCCGTGCTCAAAGGCAATCACCGCCTGCCGGCCGGTTGCGGCCCGGGCAAACTTGACGGCATTCTCGACCGCCTCGGCACCCGAGTTGGCGAGGAAGGTTTTGCAGGGGCCTGCTTCGGGCAGCAGGCCGTTGAGCCGCTCCGCCAGCTTGATGTAGCCCTCATAGGCCACCACGTTGATGCTGGTGTGGACGAACTGCTCGGCCTGAGTTGCGATTGCCGCCATCACGGCCGGATCACGGTGGCCGAGATTGGTGACCCCGATGCCGCTGGCAAAGTCGAGAAAGCGATTGCCATCGACGTCGGTGATCACCGCCCCTTCGGCATGAGCTGCAACAACCGGCGTGGTATGGAACGGCCCCGGCGCCACATGCTGCTGCCGGGCAGCAAACAGTTCGCGTGACCGGGGGCCGGGAATCTCTGTCTGTAGCTGAATTGATGCCATCGCCTGTCCTCACAATCGCAACGCCGCCGGCAGAACCGGCACAGATGTCGTAGGAGCCTTTTTCTACGCGGCTGCCAGGCCCAGCGTTCGACCCCCCGGCCAAACCTAGTGCGTTCGCATGACCATGGCGACGAAAGAACCTGCGATCGTGCGAAAAGAAACCTTTGGCGGGTTTCCGCCACACGCATGCATTCATCCTACTAATTTTTGTTGGTCATAAGTATTGCTGACGCCCCAACATCAACCAATGTTCCAAGTGCGAGCCAAACCTGAGCAATGCGCCGCTGCCACATCGTGTGGTCGAAACTTCTGGCGGTCCTTGGGCGTTTCCTTGCCGTCCTCCCCACCATGACCTGCACCCGTGTCTTCATTATCGTTGGCTGCCTCACCCTGGCTTCCTCCGGAGGCCCGGTCGCTGCGGCGGCCCCCGCTGGCCAATCGTTGGCAACACCAGTGCCTCGGGAATCGCTTGAGCCATTCCTGAACCGCTACTGCATCGACTGCCACAACGCTGACGATGCCAACGGGCAGGTGCGGTTCGACACCATGAGTTGGCAGATCGAGACGAACGACACCGCCCAGCGGTGGCAGGATGTGCTCGATCAGCTCAACGGTGGGGCGATGCCGCCCGACGATGCTTCGCAGCCAGACGACCGTGAACTTCGCCAGGCCCTCGCCAGCCTCACCAGCACCCTCCAACAGGCACGACGACGGCTGACTGACCATGGCGGCAGGTTCACCCTGCGGCGGCTCAATCGACGGGAATACTCGGCCACCATCCGCCACCTGTTCGGCTTCGATGTACCACTCGATGAGATCCCGGAGGATGGCAGCATCAGCAGCTTTGACACCGTCGGGGCTGAGCAGTTTTTCTCCTCAGTTCACTTCGAAAAGTATCTGGCCCTCGGCCGTAAGGTCGCCGATGAGGCCTTCACCTGGACCGTTCGGCCCCGGCAGCCGACCAAGGTTCAGGGCCGCCGTACTGAACCAGAGGACCGCGTCACCAAACAGCTGCGAGAGAACCTTGCTGATCTCGATCAGAAGATGGCGATGAAACAGGCGGGTAAGACCTGGCAGGAGATGGGGTTCAAGGACGAAGGAGAGGCCGAGATCATCTTCCGTCAGTTCGCCACCAGGGCTGGGCACCCCCGGAAGTATCTGGAGTATCCCCGAGTCGATGACGGCGTCTATGTCGGTGTCCTGAATGAAACCAAGTGGGTCTCCGCCAACCTGCATACCGATATTCGCGGCGACTACATCGTCCGTATCCACGCTGGCGTGCACGGGAGCCCTGACCCAATCCGGACCATCGCGCTGGTGCGGGACCACCACGGCCCCAAGGGAACCGTCCAGATTCAGGGCACGGTGGATCAGCCAGAAACGGTTGAACTGTGGACCCGCCAGTCACTGGGACGGTTCGCGCTTAATGCGAAAGTTGAGGAGAGCCGGCCTGACATTCCCAACTACCTCCGCCATCTCCAGGGGCCCAAGCAGGCGATGGACCCCTGGGTGTCGATCTGGATCGACTGGCTGGAAATCGAGGGCCCTTTCTACCCCGAGTGGCGGCCGGTTCTGGAGACGATTCTCTCCCCGGCCGGGCCGATTCAGGGTGGTCATATCGCCCTGCTGCATGACGATGCCCGCGCCGGTGAACTGATCGAGCGATTCGCCTTTGAAGCATTTCGGCGGCGGCAGCCTGACCCAGCGTTCATCGCCAGCCTCACCCGTCGGTTTGAGGAGAATCGGAAGGCTGGCATGAAGCACAAAGCGGCCCTCGCCGATGTCCTTGCGATCATTCTCGCTTCGCCCGGTTTTCTGTTTCTGGATGAACAGCCGGCGACGCCGGAGTCGAGCCGGCGACAACTCGACAGCCGCGAACTCGCCATTCGGCTTTCGTACTTTCTCTGGAGCCGGCCGCCTGATGAAGAACTTTACGCCGCCGACCTGACCCAGCCCGCCGTCCTCACGGCCCAGGTCGACCGGCTGCTCGATGACCCCCGCTCGCAGTCCTTCCGCGACGGCTTCATCAGCCAGTGGGCTGAGTTTGACCGCTTCGATGCCATCACGGTCGATCCAAAGGAATACGTCCGCTTCAACGATGGCCTGCGGCTGGCAGCCAAGCGGGAAGTCTGTGAGTTTTTTGGGGTGATGCTCAAAGAAAATCTCCCCGCAGCGAATCTCATTGACTCAGACTTCGTGATGGTCAATCCAGCGCTGGCAATCCACTACGGACTGACGCTTCCCGACTGTCACACTGATGCGTTTGAGCAGGTCAAGCTTCCTGTCGACTCGCCCCGGGGGGGGCTGATGACTCAGGCTGCCTTTCTCACCACTGGCTCCAATGGCGAACGCACTTCCCCCGTGATCCGTGGCGCCCTCATCCTGGAAAAACTGCTGCACAGCAAGCCGGCCCCACCGCCGCCGAATGTGCCGGAACTGTCAGCCGCCTCGAACAAACCGACGAGCACCCGCGACCTCGTCAAGCTGCATCAGCAGCAGCCGGTCTGTGGCTCCTGCCATCGCAAGATCGATGCGATCGGGTTCGGCCTGGAACACTTCGATGCCATCGGCCGCTGGCGGGAGACCGAGCGGGTTGGTAACAAGGACCTGCCCATCGAGACTACCGTCGTCCTGCCCAGCGGTGCCCGTTATGCCACTGTGCAGGAACTCAAGGCCCTGCTCGGCTCCCAGCAGCATCGGCTGGCCCGGGAACTGCTCGAGTCGCTGCTCAGCTACGGTCTGGGGCGGACCGTTGAATTCTCTGACGCAACCGCCGTCGAGGCCATGCTCGACCAACTGGAACCCCACAACTTCCCGGTCCGCTCGATGGTCCATGCGATTGTCGCCAGTGAACTCTTCCAGACCAGGTAAGCCGTCCACCCACCACCCATCCGAGACAGCCTGAGAACCAGCCATGACTTGCCTGCATGTTCACCCTGTGACCCGGCGTAGCTTCCTCCGTGCTGGCAGTGCCCTGCTGGCTCTTCCCGGGCTTGAGTCGTTCGCCACGGCGACCGTGCCGGGAGCTCCACCCACCCGGATGATCTTCCTCGGGGGGGGCTTCGGCTTTACCAAGGACAGCTTCTATCCGACCAAAGCCGGTGCCTTCGCCGAGATCGGCCTGACCGAAGGACTGGCCCCGTTGGCACGACACCGGCAGGACATCACGCTGGTGACCAACCTGACCAATCTCGGGGCGACCGACCCACACGGTGGCAGCTGTTCGTACCTGACCGGGGCAAACGTCGCCGGCACCCCGGGCAAGCGATTTCACAATTCGATCTCCTGCGACCAGTTGGCGGCCCGGCAGCTGGGTGCCGACACCCGGTTTCCGTCGCTGGTGCTGTCCGCCAAAGAGCCTGACGGAGGCCAGAACTCAGGGCACGGCCCCGGCCTGTCACTCTCGTGGGATGACGGCGGCAACCCGATTCCCGGGATCGAGCGACCGCTCGATCTCTATCGGACACTCTTTGCCACACCGAGCGATGACCCACAGAAGATTCACCAACGGCTCAAGAATAAGCAGAGCATCCTGGACATTGTTCAGCTCGACGGGAACAGCCTCAACCGGCGGTTGGGAAGGGACGACCGGGAAAAGCTCGACGAATACTTCACCGGGCTGCGGCAGGTCGAACTGGGCCTTGAACGGCAGGCCCGTTGGGCTGACACACCGAAACCAAGTGCTCCCTTTGACGCGCCGGCCGAAGGGCTGACTGGGGAAGAGGCGATCAGGCTGATGGAGAACATGATCATCATCGCCCTGCAGACCGACGCCACGCGGGTCGTCAGCTACCGGCTGCCGGTCTGCTCCCTGCTGGAAAGCATGGGGGTCAGCCTCAAGGCTCATTCGCTGAGTCACTACGGCTTTTCCCAACCGCGGATCGAAGCCTCCCGGCAGCGGGACAAAAAGTGCATGGAGCTTTTCGCCAACTTCCTCGATCGGCTCAAGGAAGCCAAGGATTTCGACGGCCGCCCCCTGTTCGACCGCTGCATCGTCAGCTACGGCACCAACCTGCGGTCGGGCCACGAACTGAAGAATCTGCCGGCGTTGCTCTCAGGGGGCGGGGCTCCCGACATCCGGCACGGTCGCCACCTCGTGCTGCCCCAAGAGGACACACCCCTGGCCAACTACTGGCTGACCCTGCTGCAGCAGGCGGGCGTTTCGGCCGAGTCCTTCAGCCACAGCACCGGCATCGTGCCGGAATTGCTGCAATCATGAAAACGTGGTGCGACAGCCACCGTCTTGCTCCTCTGAGATTCGATCGTCAGTAGAGAAACACCCGCGTTGAATCGGGTAGTTGTACAGCCGGCTGCGGGGTGAATCGCATGACGTGGCTCAGTGACCGCACCTCAGCGGCGGCAGCGCCGACGCGGGCCCAGGTCAGCCAAGGGTGAGCCGACGGACGCCCAGCCGGTGGCCTGGTGCGCCCAGCATCATCGTCCCAGGCAGCAACGGCAGTCCGCCACAGCTCCGTAAGCTGGGGCCGCCGTACGTGGATCGCATCAAAACCATACCAGCCGGCTGGCTGGTCGATCACGGCGGCGGCCTGCGCGGTGGCAAGCCGCACGACGGCCTGATCGATCGCGGCCGACCGCTCCTTGATCTGCTCAAGCGCGAGTGGGCAGCCTGGCACAAACAGCGTC